>JAYVWH010000402.1:0-3457 GCA_043786265.1 Kofleriaceae bacterium
TCCCGCGCTCTCGAAGGCCGTCGCGGCCGCACGCAAGGCGACCAAGGCGAAGGTCATCCCGGCCTGGAAGGCCGTGCTCGCGGTCGATGCGAGCTACAGCGAAGCGAACTACCGGATCGCCGCCGCGCAGGCTGCTGCGAAGCAGAACGCCGATGCGGTTGCCGCACTCGAGAAGCTCGCCGCGAGCACGCGCCCCGATGCGATCGAGTGGCTCGTCGAGGCGCGCTTCGACAAGGCGTTCGCGACGCTACGCGCCGATCCGAAGTACCGCGCCTCGGTCGGCCTCGATCGCGCCGCGAAGACTCCCTACGAGCGCCTGATGGGGATCGGCGGACAGTGGGAGCAGTCGCCAACCGACTGCGACAAGCCCCACGTGACGATGGCGATCGCGCGCGACCGCAGCGTCAAGGTCCGGATCAAGAGCAACTGCCGTGGGAACAGCTACGATCTCCCGTTCAAGGGCACGTGGCGGATCGCCGACGACGGCATCATTCTGACGTTCCCGACGAAGGGCAAAGCAGTGACCGCCAAGGACGAGACCCCGTGCAATTTCGAGAAGGAGCAGGGTGAGGATGCGCTCCACTGCGTCCTCGACCGAGATCTCGAGTTCCTGGTTCTGCCGACGCGCCGGTAGGTATGCGTAATCGCACGTTCTGATACGCGAAGTGTGCGTGAACGCTCATTGGGTCGACGGGCACTAATCCACAGACCCGATATGCTGACGGTGGTGAAGAGGGAGAGCGGCAGCGTCGCATCGCTCGGCCCGGCCGACGAGGCCGACCTGATCGATCGATGCCGGCGCGACGAGCGAGCCGCGCACGACGAGCTCTATCACCGCTTCCGCCGTCAGGTCGCAGGCAACCTCTATCGCGTCCTGGGCGACCGGACCGACCTCGACGACCTCGTCCAGGAAGTGTTCGTGATCGCGTTCCGCGGCCTCGAAAAGTTCCGCCGCGATGCGCGCCTGTCCACGTGGCTCTACCGGATCTGCGTCAACGTCGCGCTCGGTCGCATTCGCACCCGCAAGCGCCGCCCACTCGCATATGGCGTCGACGACCTCGAGTCGGCCAACGCCGATCCCAGCTTGATCGAGCGGCCCGAGACGCCGGAGCGTTCGCTCGAACGCAAGCAGGATCGCGATCGCGTGTACCGCGCGCTCGACACGCTCGCGCCCAAGAAGCGACTCGTGCTGTACCTGCACGAAATCGAGGGGCTGGACCTCAAAGAGATCGCTTATCTGGTCGATAGCAATCCTGTGACCGTTCGAACCCGCCTGTTCTACGCTCGTCGTGAATTCTACAAGGTGATCGCTGGTGATGCGGCCGTACCGCCGCCAGCGGAGGAGGGCGACGAATGAGCGCGCACATCGCCGCACATCGCTGGGCCGATGCGTTCGCGGGCAAGCTCGCCGCGTCTGAAGTTTCGGCGATCGAAGGGCACGCCGAACGTTGCCCGCGTTGCGCCCAGGCACGAGGTCGAGTGCAGCGCGCGTCGTCGACGTTCCCCAAGCTACGTACCCAGTCCTCGCCGGACCTGGCGTGGGACAGCATCCGCGCGCGAGTTCACTGGTCCGTGTCTTCCGAGAAGCGGGCGAGCCAGCCTGCCTCCCGCACCCTGCTGCGGCTGCTGGTGGCTGCCGGTGCGCTCACTGCCGGTGGTATCGCGGTGGGCGAGATGATGGATTCGTCGTCGCCGTCACCACACGCGCTCTCGTCCGCGCCAGCGCCCGCGCTGCCGACGTACACGCAGACACCCGCGGCCGGGCTCGAGCCGACCCAGCTCGCCGGCGTGATCGTGCGCGAGACCGGGGAGCACCGCCACCGCTTCGATCAGCTGATCAAAGCCGGAGACGTGATCACCACGCTCGATGCCCGCCTCGATGTTCAGTTCGACGACGCGAGCGCGCTGTCGCTCGCACCGAGCTCGATCCTGTCGGTGCGGCGGCTCGACAGCGATCAGATCGAGCTGTTCCTCCAGCAGGGCAGCATCGACGTCACGGTCACGAAGCGCTCGCCAAACCAACGATTCCTCGTCGCCCTCGCGACCGGTCGTACCGTCGAGGTTCGCGGCACGCAGTTCCGCGTCACCGAGCACGGCAATCTCTCGCGTGTCGAATGTGTCCACGGCAAGGTCGCGCTGCGCGACGCGAGTGGTGAGGTCGAGATTCCCGGTGCCCGCAAGCTCGAGCTCGGTGCGCAGGCACCGGTCGCCAATGTCCGTCCGACCGAGCTGTCCGCGGTCGAGCTCAAGGCCCTCGTCGACGCGACGCCGCTGACGATGCCCGTGTGGCCCGGTGCCGCCCAGCTCGCGCAGGAGTCGGCCGCGCTCGATGTGACGAGCGAGGCAGCACGCGAGATTCGCGTCGACGGCGTGGAGCTCGGCGCAGCGCCGATGCGCGTGCGCGTGATGCCGGGCCGTCACACGATCGAAAGTGCCGATCACGCCGGCCGCTTTCGCCGTGCCGGCTGGATCGACGCTGTCGCGGGCAAGCCGGCCCACCTCGATGTCCGCGCGGACGAAGCACCTGCCACCAATACCGCCGCCGCAACGCGCGGCCAGCAACTGCGCGCCGGCCTCGATCGCGCGCGCCTCGCGAGCTGCACCCGTGCGATCGCGAAGTCCGGGCTGACCGACACCTACGTGCGCATCGAGATCTCGATCGACGAGACCGGTGCGGTGCAGTTCCTCAACATCATCGATACCGACCTCGCGTCTGCAACCGCCAGTTGCGTGCGGGAGGTCCTCGCTGACGTCCGCTTCGCTGCGGGCCCGTCTGCGACCTTCCGCGACAAGCTCGACCTGTAGTCGCCCTCGCTGTTGGGAAAGCATCGTGGGAACTGAGGGATGTCTCGGAAATCTGCGATCCGCTCTCGCAGTTCCGCACGGTTGCGCAGGCACGCCGTGTGCTCAGCACCGACTGCATGCGTTCAGGGCTCGCAGTCATCTTCGTCCTCGGCACTGGTTCGATCGCTCACGCTCGCCCCGTGACTGTGGGTGTAGGCGTCGGAGTGCTGGAAGCGGAGAACGACTTGGACGGCATCAACGACGACACGCTGCAAGCTTTCGCCAAGGTCGGCGTGACCTCCCGGGTGTCGGGCCAAGTCGAGCTCCAGAAGATCGACAGCTCGCAGAACCAAGTCACCGTTCGCACCGGGACCGTGCTGCTCGTGGTCGAGCTCGGCCAGTCCGGCCGCCTCGTCCCCACCATGTTCGCCGGCCTCGGCATCGATCACGCCGATGACACATACGGCGGCACGCAGGCCGGCAGCCACATCGAAGGTGGCTTTGGCCTCGAGTACCGTGTCGATGGTGGCCTCGTGATCAGCGCGGACCTGCGCCTCGGCGGCCGCTCCGTCGACCAGAACAACAACGTGATCCTGAACGGGACCGGCACCGCCGCCCTCTACGCCCCGCTGCTCATCGAAGGCCAGTATCGAAGTGCCCGCCTCGGCGTCGG
>JAYVWH010000403.1:0-12102 GCA_043786265.1 Kofleriaceae bacterium
CTGCGCACCGCCTTCGGCGCTGCTGCGCGGTCCGGCAAAGCCGGACTTTGCGATGATCCCGGCGGATCCGTCAGTGACCGCAGGCGCTGATCGCCGCGCGCGTTGCAGCGGCACGGATGCACCCGACCACCTCACGCGACTGCTCGAGACAGTTCGGCAGCATGCTCGTGTGCAGCTGCGTGCGTAGCTTGTCGAGCTCGTCGGCCGATGGTCGCTGGTCGGCGGGACGGTCCTGGATATCGATCGCGAGCGCGTGATCGATCATCGCGAGGCAGTCTGCCTCGGTGACTGCGGTCGCTATGGGCTGGGCGCTTCCGGCCCCGCTACCCGAGCCCACCGGCGGGTCGGGGCGAGCGGGCGCGGGCGCACGGCCACTACACGCTGCAAGCACGACCACCGTAAGAAGCCTCATCACCACTTTGATGTTAGCGTGTCAGTCGCGATGGCGCTGTGGTTCGCGGCCCTGCTCGGACTGGTTCAAGGGCTCACGGAATTCATTCCAGTCTCGTCGACGGCTCACCTCCGTGTGGTGCCGGCGTTGCTCGGTCAGCAAGACCCGGGTGCCGCGTACACCGCTGTGATCCAGCTCGGCACGCTGATGGCCGTGCTGGCCTACTTCGCAAAAGACCTGGCCCATCTACCGGTCGCGATGTTCCGCGACAGTGGCAGCTTCGAGGGACGCCTGCCGTGGCTGCTCGCCGTCGGCACGTTCCCGATCGTCGTCGCGGGCCTGCTGCTCAAGAAGCACATCGAGGGCGATCTGCGCTCGCTCTACGTGATCGGTGCGGCGCTGATCACGGTCGGCATTGCGATGGCGGTGATCGACCACATTTCGGGTGGCCGCCACGAGCACCGGCCGCTGTCGGCGATCACCTATAAGGACGCCTTGATCGTCGGCCTCGCCCAGACAATGGCCCTGATTCCGGGCGTATCGCGCTCCGGGTCCACGATCTGCATGATCCTGCTGCTGGGATTCACGCGCAGCGACGCGGCTCGATTCTCGTTCCTGCTCTCGATCCCCGCGATCGCAGGCGCCGGGCTCTTCGAGGCAAAGGACGCGTTCCGCCAGCTCGGTTCGAGCGCGATCCCCGCACTCGCGGTGGGAACTGGGGTAGCAGCTGTGACCGGATACGCATCGATCTCGTGGCTGATCCGGTTCCTTGGCTCGAACAATCTGATCGGTTTCGCCATCTACCGCATCGCGGCCGGGGCTGCGCTGCTGGGAGCGCTCGCCACAGGATTACTCCGGCGGGTTTGAGAAACATCCCTACGGCTGATAGCCTCATGGGCGTCCGTACTTAGAGGGATTCATGAGGCTAACCGTTGCTCTGTTGTCGCTCGCTGTTGTCCTGTTGTTTGGAGGCGTCGCGTCCGCAGCGCCGTGTCCCAACACGGCATCCGGCACCAAATACCCGGTGAAGATCGACTCCGCGCCACCGGGCGCGACGATCTACATCAATGACAAGAGCTGCGCCGTCGGCACCACACCGTGGAGCGGCAAGCTCCTCGCGGGCGACAACGCGGTGATCGTCGAGCTCAACGGCTACGAGCTCGCGAACCGCACATTCAAGATCGTGCGCTCGCGCAAAGTTCAGGAGCTGTTCGTGCCGCTGGTCAAGAAGGCCGAGCCGCCGAAGATCGAGATCAAGGCGGACGCCGATCCGAAGGGGGTCGCCGGCGCGCAGGTCTGGCTCGATGGCGAGATGAAGGGCGTCGCCCCGATCACGCTCACGACCACCCCCGGTCGTCACCAGCTGCTCCTCAAGAAGGACGGCTACGAGACGCAGGAGCAGTGGGTGACCGCTGCCGAGAACCAGACCCAGACCCTGCTGCCGACGCTCAAGGAGATCGCAAAGCCGAAGTACGGCTCGATCGTCGTCGAGGCCGATGTGCCCGACGCCGAGGTCTACATCGACGGCAACAAGCACCCCGACAACACGCCTGCGGTCATCAACAACGTGATCGAGGGCCTCCACGTGATCGAGGTCCGCAAGCCGCCGAGCCTGCCGTGGAAGCAGACCGTGCAGGTCACTGCGAACCAACCCACGAAGGTCCACGCCGATCTGCAAGCGACGATGAACGGTGGCACTGGTGTGGTCCGCGTACTATCGGATGCACCCGGTGCTCGCGCGTTCATCGACGGCACGGACATGGGGCCGGTCCCGGTCGACATCAAAGACGTGAAGGCCGGCGAACACATCATCCAGGTGAAAGCACCCGGCATGACCCCCGGTGAGCGCAAGATCACGGTCGCTGCCGGCAAGTCGTCGATCGAGAAGTTCGATCTCAATTCCGAAACACCCGCCGATTTCGGCACGCTCAAGATCGTCTCGATGACCCCCGATGCGCTCGTGTTCATCGATGGCGCCGCGGTCGGCAAGGTGCCCATCGACAAGAAGATCTCCGCGGGCGAGCACCTCGTCGTCGTGCGCTTGCAGAACCACAAGGACTTCGAGCAGAAGGTCCGCGTCGAGGCTGGCCAGCCGGTGACCGTCACCGCGCAGCTCAAGAAGGTGGGCCGCATCCGCGTCCTGTCGACGCCGCTCGGCGCCGACGTCTACGTGAACGGCAAGATCCTCGGCAAGACGCCGCTCGACGAAGAGGTCGAGGTCGGTGACGCGATCATTCGCCTCGAGCTTAGCGGCTACCGTCCGTTCCAGGAGACGATCACGATCACCGGCGGCGACGACGTCAAGCCGATCGCCCCCGAGCTCGCGATCGCGGGCCTGTCGGAATCCGAGCTCGAAGCCGAGCAGCGCGGCCTGTCGTCGTTCGGTGCACGCACGCTGCCGCGCGGCCGCTCGACGGTCGACTTCAGCGTCGGCTACCCGTACTTCCTCACTGCGCGCGTCAACGTCGGCGCTGGCAAGATCGCCAAGAAGTTCGGCTTCGATGCTGGCGTCGGTGTCCGCACGTTCCTTGCTCGTAACGAGCTCGGCCTCGGTGTCCGCGCGATGCTCGCCGATGCAGAGCCGTTCTCGGCGGGCTTGTTCACGGACATGTGGTGGGGCAGCAAGCTCCTCGACGACTCACGCCGCAACGGCTTCACGTGGGACGTCGGCCTCGCTGCGTCGCTGACCGCCCTCTCGCACGTCACGATCAGTGGCCGCCTCTACGCGGACATCTGGAGCGATCGCCACTGCCCGCTGCTCAAGACCGGTGGCAGCGGTGGCTTCGACGGCGCCCCGCTCGACGTGTGCGAGAAGTACAAGGCGGGCCTGTTCAACATCGACGAGCAGCACCGCATCAACAAGCTGACGACGGGCGACGAGAACCAGGCGTGGGTCCCCGAGGACCGCGACGGCGGCATTCGCTTGATGGCGAGCATCGTCGCCGAGATCGCGCTGTATCAGCGCTGGAACATCTTCGGCATCCTCGAGGGTGCGCCGTTCCAGGACGAGCGCGCGCTGTTCACGCACGACTTCTCGCACTCGATGTTCACTTCGGACTTCAACCTCTATATCCGTCTCGGCACGACCTACAAGTTCTGACCTGATCACCCGCTGGTCACGGGAGCAAACGCGATCGCTGAATAGGCGATCGCGTTTGTCGTTGGAAGCTGACCATGTCACCCTCGCCCAGGGTGTACCGCTCGCCGGCGACCGCGAGCTCGACGCTGGCAGCTTGCGGATCGCGGCGGCCTAGCCTGGGCGCAAGCGGTGGAGCAGGGCGAGCTGGCCAAGCGCGGACGCGACCGCAGCCTCGACGCGCAGCACCGGAGTACCGAGCGAGACCGGCGTGAACCCACGCGCAACAAACGTCTCGAGCTCGCGCTCGATCCAGCCGCCCTCGGGTCCGATCGCGAGCACGGTCGGCAGCGCGTGCGTGACCGCAGCTTCGAGAGGCGGCGCACCGGGATGCGCGATCAGTCGCGTGCCCGTGCCAGGCGCAGGATAGCTCTCATCGAGCAGGGACATCAGTCGCTCGTGCACGCTGATCGCCGGGATGTGGGTCGTCGCGCCCTGCTCCGCACCGAACCGCGCGGCGAGGGTGAGCGCCCCGGACTCGAGGCGTGGGGAGCCGAGGTAACTCTTGTCGACGCGCCACGCGTTGGTGAGATCGATCCGGTTGACCGCAAACGACGCCGCGATCTCGATCGTGCGAGTGATGACCTTCGGCCGCGGGATCGCGAGAAGGAGGTCGACCGCGATCGGCTGCGGGATGACGCCGGTGGCCGTGAACCGGAGCAAGATGCGCCTGTCGAGCCCACGCCCATCGGTACTGATCACCTCGGCGCTGCCGAGCGAGCCACCGATGATGCCCGCGCGGACGGTTCCTCCGACCTCGACTCCCAGCACGCTGCGCAAGTGCTGGGCACGTCGGTCGGACAGCACGCAAGTCCCGTCGCTGCGCAGCTCCTGGCGGTCGATCAACAACAGGTTCACGCACCGAGCGTACCGCGGTAAGTTCCCCGCATGCCGTTCTTCCAGGAACCGCCGCGCCTCGGCAACCAGTTCGACGACGATCCACTGCTGCCGTCGTGGATTGCGCGTCACATCCCCGCGGCGCAAGCGGGCGAGGTCGCCAGCGAGCTGCGCCAGCTTGGCGACGTCGCTGTCGAGTACTACGGCAAGCAGCTCCTCGATCGCGAGAACGAGCCGGTGCTGACGCAGTGGGACGCGTGGGGCAATCGCATCGACCGCATCGACGTGTCGCCGCTGTGGGTCGAGGCCCAGGCACTCGCGGCACGCACCGGCATGGTCGCCGCCGGCTACGAATCGCGGTTCGGCAAGCACGCGCGCACGCATCAGTTCGCGATCGTCCACGTGCTCGCACCGTCGCTCGACGTCTACGGTTGCCCGCTCGCGATGACCGATGGCGCCGCGCGCACCCTGCTGAGCAGCGGCAACCAGCCGCTGATCGAACGCTATGCACCACTCCTCACGTCGCGCGATCCGGCGAAGATGTGGACCAGTGGTCAGTGGATGACCGAGCGCACAGGCGGCTCCGATGTCTCGCAGAGCGAGACGATCGCGAAGCAGGATGGCGATACGTGGCGGCTCTACGGCACGAAGTGGTTCACGTCTGCGACGACGTCGAACATGGCGCTAACGCTGGCACGCCCCGAGGGTAACGGCGAGGGCAGCCGCGGTCTGGCGCTGTTCCTCGTCGAGCTGCGCGACGCCAACCGCAAGCTGCGCAACATCCAGGTCAACCGCCTCAAGGACAAGCTCGGCACCCGTAAGGTCCCGACCGCAGAGCTCACCCTCGATGGCACGCCCGCGACCCTGGTTGGCACACCGAGCGACGGCGTTCGGCAGATCACTCCGATGCTGTCGATCACGCGGACGTGGAATGCGATCAGCGCCGTGTCGGCGATGCGGCGCGGTCTCGCTCTTGCGCGTGACTTCGCGCGCCGGCGAAAGGCGTTCGGCACGCTCCTCGTCGACAAGCCGCTGCACGCCGATACGCTCGCGATGCTCGAAGCCGAGTACGCCGGCGCGTTCTGTCTCGCCTTTCGCAGCGCTCAGCTGATCGGCATCCTCGAGCACACGACCGACGAGGCCGCCGAGCGACTTGCGCGCGCGCTCGTGCCGATCGCGAAGCTGACGACCGCCAAGCAAGCGGTCGCCGTGACCTCCGAGGCAATCGAAGCGTGCGGTGGTGCCGGCTACGTCGAGGACACGGGCTTGCCGCGGATCCTCGCCGATGCGCAGGTGTTGCCGATCTGGGAAGGCACCACGAATGTTCTTTCGCTCGATACGCTGCGCGCGCTCGGCAAGGGCGGCGCGCTCGAGGCGATCACAGCCGAGATCGAGCAGTGCTGCACGAGCGCGACGGATGCGGGCTTGGCCAAGCCGGTCGAGGCCGCGCGCAGTGCACTGCGTCACGCGACCACGTGGGTGACGGAGGCCATGCCCCAAGTCGAGCGACTCGAGAGCGGCGCGCGACGGTTCGCGATGACGCTCGGACGCAGCCTGGAGCTCGCACTACTGTGTGCGCACGCGCAGTGGTGCCTCGATCACGGTCACGGCCCGCGCCTCGCGGCCGCGGCGCGTCGGTTCGCGATGAACGGTGTGGATCAAATCGCGGACGCGCCGCTCGAAGACAACAAGCTGCTCGCCTGAGCAGAACCGAAACGGCGAAGGGCGCCCTCGCTTCAGTAGCGTGGCCGAGCTACTAGTCTAGTGGCCGCCGCCCGGGGGCGGAGGCGGCGGAGGGCCACCGCCTTGACCTGGCGCTGCGGCCGGCATCGGCTGCGGTCCGCCCGCAGCACCATTGCACTGATAGTGGACGCGCCACGCCATGGCGGTCCGTGTGCTCTGCTGACCCTGCGTGGTCGAGCCGGCCTCGGTGTTGCGACCGTCACGCGACGTTTGCTGCGCCGCGTTCGTGTTCTCTTGGCTGTACGTGTCCGTGCCGATGGCCTCTTCGCCCTCTTGCACGATCGTGTAGTTGTTCGGGCCGCAGTGCGAAGCCATCTCCTGGTTCGCCTGCTCCATCGCCTTGCCGCGGTCGCCCTGCAGCTCGATCACACCACCGCCCTGGTTGCGCTGGATCACGCGGGCGCTGCCACAAGCAGCGAGTGCCAAAATCAAACCAAATGAAGCCTTGCGAAGCATGCGATTTTCTCTCCGGGAATGACGGCCCTTGGAAAGAGAACGGTAAACCATCGTCGTTGCTCGTTCAAGCAGGCCCGGGGCTCGCTTGACACTGCGTGGGCGCGGGACCGACGCTGGCGCCATGCGTGAGGTGGACCCGATCCCGTCGAGGATCGAGCAGGTGACCGTGTTTGCGTTCGGCGCTCGCGTCCGGCGCGTGGCAACGCTGACCGGCCCACTGCCCGACCGCGTACGTCTGGCGGACTTGCCACTCGCCGTGATCGACGACACCATCCGTGTCGAGGTCACTGGCGGCGCCGTCGCGACCGCGGTGCGCGCCGGACTGACCACGCCAGCAGGCGAGAGCGCACCCGAGGAGCCGGCCGAGCTGCGCGCTGCACGGACGCGGCACGAGATTGCCCAGTCCGAGGTCCAGCGCCTCGAGCTATCGCTCGACCGCCTTGTTCACTCGAAGGTCGTCGTCGAGGACGACACCGACGAGCCACCGGCTGCGTGGAGCGCGGTCGTCGCCGCCCGGCGCTCGCTGGTCGCCGTGCGCGCGGAGCGCCAGCTCGGGCTGCGCCAGCAACTGGCTGTCGCGCGGCACGAGCTCGAAGAGGCCCGTCGCGCACTGGACGTCGCCAGCGAGCGCGATCATCGCTCCGGCACCACGCGCGCCGCGAAGGCGCACGAGCAGCGCAAGCACGTCGAGCTCGATCTCACCTCGCAGGCGGGCGCAGCGTCGATCACGATCCATCTCGAGTACCAGGTCACTGCGGCTCGCTGGGCGCCGAGCTACGTCGCGCGTCTCGACGGGGATGGCGCTCGCTTCGAGCTGCGCGCGGTCGTGGCGCAGAACAGCGGCGAGGACTGGACCGGCGTCGCGCTGCGACTGTCGACGGCCGAGCCCGATCAGTTCGCCCCGCTCCCCGAGCTGCACCCGCAGAAGATCGGCCGCCGTCAGGCCGAGCCGGCCAAGCGTGGCTTCCGCGCGCCGCCCGCAGGCAGCGGTGCGCTCTACGCCGATTACGAGCGAACGTTCCCGCAGCGTTCGAACGTGACGCTGACGGGCGCCGCGCCGACTGGCGGGTTCGTACCAAGCGACGTGAAATGGGACGACGAGTCGTCGCGCCCGAAGGACGCGTACCAGTCCGCGCCAGAGGCCGAAGCGATGGCGGACATGCCAATGTCGATGCCAGTTGCCGCGCCCATGGCGCCGCCGATGATGGCGCGCAGCAAGGGCGGCGGCATCGCGGGCGCGGTCGCGAGCGGTATCGTCGGTGCCGTCGCCGCGCCGTTCGCTCTCGCACAGTATGCGGTGACGAAGAAGCGCGCCGAGGCTCCCGGTGGTGGTGGCGCGAAAGCGAACCGTGCCGACGACGCCCGGCCCGTAACGCCGACGCCACGCCTCGACTACGGCAATTTGCGCATGGGGGCACCGGGCAGTTCCCAGCGCGGTTCACTCCTTCCAGCGCCGACGCCCGACGCTGCTGACGTGCCGGGTGTGGGCGAAGCCGTCGGCATGCTTCGATTGCTTTCGCTGCCGCCCGGTCACTTCGCCGACTGGGCTCACACCTACGACTACGCGTTCGCGAGCGACGGCGCCGTCGACGTCAAGTCCGATGGCACGTGGCACTCGCTCGCGCTGACCACGCGCAGCGGCACTGCGAAGCTGCACCACGTCGCCGTTCCGCGCGAGCAAGACGACGTGTTCCGCGTCGCGACGATCACGAACCCGTTCGAGGGCCCGCTGCTGCCCGGTCCGATCGACGTCTACGATCGCGGTCAGTTCCTCGTCACGAGCGAGCTCGACTACACACCCCCGGGCGGTTCTGTCGATGTCGGACTCGGCGTCGACGCGCAGGTGAAGATCGCGCGCAACGCGGAGTTCCACGAGGAGGTCGCCGGCATGCTGCGGGGTGCGCTCAGGCTGTTCCATTCGATCACCGTCGACGTCGATAATCTTTCCGAGCGCGCGATCGATCTCGAAGTGCGCGAGCGCGTCCCTGTCGCGCGCGAAGGCGACGACGACATCAAGGTCAAGCTCGCGAAGGTCGACCCCGGATGGGAACGCTGGACGCCCGACGCCGAGGCGCCGCAGCATGCACGCCTGCGCGGCACGTATCGGTGGCGCGTCGAGGTGCCACCGCGCGCGAAGAAGCAGCTGCGCGCGGCCTACGAGGTCGAGATCGCGAACAAGAACGAGCTTGTGGGTGGAAACCGGAGGGAGCCATGAGCAGCATCACTGCACCCGTCACCGCGGTCACCGTCCTCGAAGACCGCGCGTCGGTCACTCGCCGCGGGACCGCCGCGCTCGCTGCCGGCCAGCAGCGCGTGATCATCGAGCGCGTGTCGCCAGTCCTCGCCGACAAGACACTGACGATCAAGGCCGCCGGTGCGCGTGTGCTCGATGCGCGCTGCGAGCGCTACGTCGCGCCGTGGCGCGATGCTGCGGATCCGAACGCGAAGGCGCACGACATCACCGCGCTGCGCGCCGAGATGGCCAAGCTCGTCGCCACGCGCGAGGTCGCGCTCGCGCAGGCGCACGCTGCGGAGGCGGAGAGCCAGGCGCTCGCGCAGCTCGTGGCTGCGACCTACGGCGACCTCGCCATGAGTGCGGCCCGCGGCATTGCACCGTCGGGCGTCGGGCAGCAGCTCGCCGAGCTCGATGCGCAGGAAGCGGCCGCGCGCGCACGCAAGCTCGCCGCGGACCGACAGGCTGCGGACCTCGATCGCCAGCACTCGCGGGTGTCGGGACAGATTCATCGCGCTGAGCGCGAAGCGGGGGAGCAGGGCGCACGTCTTGTCATCGATCTCGTCGTCGAGACGCCCGGTGACATCGCCGTCAGTGCGACCTATGTCGTACCGGGGGCCGCGTGGCGTCCGTACCACCGCGCGCAGCTGTCGCGTACAGAGGGCACGCTGACGTGGGAGACCACCGCGTGCGTCTGGCAGGCGACCGGGGAGGACTGGCACGACATCGAGCTGACTTGCTCGCTCGAGCGACCGTCGCTCGGGATCGAGCCACCAGAGCTGTTCGACGACGTGCTCGTCGCGCGCCGCAAGCCCGACACCGTCGTCGTCGAAGCACGCGAGCACGAGCAGCAGGACACCGGACTCGGTGGCACCGGCCCGCTGCAGGTGCCCGGGATCGATGATGGTGGCCTCGGCCTGCGCCTCACCGCGGGGAAGGTCCACGTCCGTGCGGACGGCACGCCGCATCGCATTGGCGTCGGCGGGTTCACCGCACCGGCGCAGGTCTCACTCGTCGCGATCCCGATGCGCTCGCCGTGGGTGCACGTGCGCGCGCGGGCGGCGAACACCGGCACGCTGCCGCTGCTCGCCGGCCCCGTCGATCTGATCGTGGCATCGGGCTTCGTGGGTCGCGACGAGATCGGTTTCGTCGCCCCCGGCGAAAAGTTCGAGCTCGGCTTCGGTCCCGAGTCGGATGTGCGTGCGCATCGCGACGAGCAGCGCGAGCGCGACGACGCGGGTCTCCTCGGCGGCTGGAATGTACAGACCGTCCGCATCGCCGTGCGCGTGTCGAACCTCGGTGCGCAACCGCGCGAGGTCGTCGTCACCGAGCGCGTCCCGGTGTCGGAGATCGAGCAGGTCGAGATCACGACGACCGGCGAGGGCGCCTACAAGCTGGACGACGCGGTGCCACAGGTCAAAGGCCGCGAGATCGACGAGAAGGGCATCGTGACTTGGACCGTCGCGCTGCCGCCGCACGCTCGTCGTGCTGTCACGCTCGAGTACAAGGTCAAGAGCCAGCGCGGCGTCGCCGGAGTCTGAGATGTCGATCACCGAGATGTTCGCGAACCGCGTCGCGAAGAACGCGAAGCACCTCGGCAAGTGGGCCAAGCGCGAGAACGTCACGTGCTGGCGTGTCTACGACAAGGACATCCCGGAGGTGCCGGTCACGCTCGATATCTACGACGGCTCGCTCGTTCTCAACGACTACCGGCACGAACAAGAGGATGCCGCGTGGCTCGACGCGCTCGGCGACGCGGCCAAACAAGCACTCGGCGCATCAGAAGTCTTTGCGAAGCACCGGACACGGCTCACGCATCGCGGCGAAGGCCAGCAGTACGAACGTCTCGGCGAGCAGGGTGCGTGGCGCACGGTGCACGAGGGTGGCCACAAGTTCCGGGTCAACCTGAGCGATTACATCGACACCGGTCTGTTCCTCGATCACCGGATCACCCGCGGGCGCGCCGGCAAGGAACCGGCGAAGTCGATGCTCAACCTGTTCGCGTACACCGGTGCATTCAGCGTTTACGGTGCCGCCGCCGGCATGGAGACGACCACCGTCGATCTGTCGAAGACCTACCTCGAGTGGGCGCGCGAGAACCTCGCCGAAAATGGTCTGTCTGGCGAGATCATCCACGGCGATGTGCGCGAGTTCCTCGCCGAGGCGCGCCATCAGGGCCGGCGGTGGGATCTGTGCGTCGTCGATCCGCCGACGTTCTCGAACTCCAAGCGCATGGACTACGTCTGGGACGTGCAGCGTGATCACGGCGGGCTACTCGACGACGTGGTCGCGGTCACGAACAAGCTGGTCTGGTTCTCGACGAACTTGCGAAGATTCAAGCTGGACTGGTCGTCCGCCAGCGCGACCATCCGCGACGAGACGCACGCGACCGTGCCACCGGACTTCCGCGACAAGCGAATCCATCACGCGTTCCGTATCGAGCTCGCTACCCGCTGATCTGGAGCCCCGCGCGCATCGCGCGGATGACGGTAACCGTCGCGACTTCGACGCGCGGCTGGTGCGCCGACAGCGCAGTGCGGATCGCAACGAGGTCTGCCGGGCTCGGCGCGAGCAGCGGCCGGTGGGCGAGCATGCGGTGCATGCGGTGGACGATCGACTCTGGTTGCTGCAGATCATCGGGCACGCCGTACTGCCGCAGCCGCGCGTGCAAGGCGGCGAACCGCGTCGCATCGCCCTCGTCGCGAAACAGCACGCTGGCCTGATCGTAGGCGAGCGCAGCGGTGTAGGCGGCGCGGTATGTGGGCTCGGCAACGAGCACTCCATCGAGCAGGAGCTCGACACCGATGTGTGCGACGGCCCGTCGCGGACCACGCGCACAACCGAGCGCCTCGAGCCGGTCGTCGAGCTCGCGCATCAGGGCGAGCACCGGCGGCAGGTGATGGAAAGCGCCATCGGTCTTGTGATGGAGGTCAATGCCGATGGCCACGTTCGCATCCGTCGGCTCGGCGAGCCGGGTCCGGCTCATCGTGGCGAAGTCGGGCAGCATCGCGCCGAGCACGGTGGCCGGCTCGGTCGAATGCCAGCTCGCGACGGCCGCGTGCCCGAAGTAATTCACCGATCCTTGTTAGCATCTCTGCGTGGCAGTCGTCGGTATCGATCTCGGTACGCAGAGTCTCAAGGCGGTCGTCTGCAATGACCAGCTCGACGTGCTCGGCGCACATTCCGTCGCATACCCGACGCGCCACCCGCAGCCGGGCTGGGCCGAGCAGGATCCGCACGCCTGGGAAGCGGCGCTTCTGCCGGCGGTGCAGGGCGCGCTGATGGCGGCGGGCATGCAGGCGCAAG
>JAYVWH010000404.1:0-2886 GCA_043786265.1 Kofleriaceae bacterium
GTTTGCCAAGCTCGCCGAGGTCCTCGCCGAGCACGGCAACACGACCGAGGCGCAGGCGAACTTCGACAAGGCGATCAAGCTCGACGACAAGAACGCGGAGTACTACAAGGGCCGCGCCACGCTGTTCGAGAGTCTCAAGCCCGCGCGCTTCATCGAGGCAATCGCAGATTGGGAGAAGGCGCTATCGCTGATCGGCAAGAAGCCGGGCGACCGGCTCGCGCGCCGCGATGCGATGCGCCACATCGTGCAGATCGTGACTCGCCTCGGCGGCACGAAAGAGAACGAGTATAAGAATCGCTGGATCGCCGCGTTCAAGAAGTCGCCGCCCGATCCGGAGGCCGGGTACTTCCTCGCGCAGTTCTACGGCAAGCGCAGCTCGCAGGGCGAACCGCGCCAGACGCTCGAGAGGCTTATCACGCTCGTTCCCGACGACCAGGAGCTCCTGATGGAGCTGGTCAAGGAGTACCGCAAGGAGCGCAAGTTCGACGAGGCGGTCGCGTTGTTGCTCGACCTCGCCAAGCGCGTGCCGATGATGGAGCGACAGGTCTACCAGCAGATCAGCGAGATCAAGACCGAGGCCCGCAAGGACGACGAAGCGATCGAGTGGGCACAGAAAGCGCTGCAGAAGTCACCGACAGATCCGGTCGCGTACGAGCGTCTCGGCGAGCGTTACGTCGAGATGCAGCGCTTCACCGAAGCGATCGCGGCGTACGAGAAGACAGTGCAGCTGGATCCACGCAACGACAAGGCAGCGTTCGCGCTCGCCCAGCTCTACGTGCAGACCGGCACGCCGCTCAAAGCGGTCGAGCTACTGCGCAACGTGTTGCGCACGACCAACAACGACGACACCGTCGATCGCGCGGGCACGCAGGCGATCGATCTAGAGGAGATGACCGACACGCTCGGCGAGCTCGAGAAGGTCGTGTCGCCGCTGTCATTCATGATGGCGCACAAGCCGGTGTACCGGCGCGTGCTCGTGAAGCTTTACCTCCGCTACGTGCCCCGCCTCGTCGAGCGGTCGCGTCACGGCAGCGACGACGTCAAGAAGGCCGCGCGCATCGAGCTCGACCGCGTCGGCGCTCGCGGGCTGCGGCCGCTGCTCGAAGCACTGCGCGATCAGAAAGATGTCGCGCAGCAGCGCATCGCGGTGCAGGTGCTCGGCCACCTCGGTAACAAGGGAGCGGCGATGCCGCTCGTCCACATGGCAAAGCTCGAGCCGCCGAAGGATCAACGTCACCTCGGCACGCTGCCCGAGAGCCCCGACCGCGAGGTACGCGTCGACGCGCTTGTCGCCGCCGGCCGCCTCGGCGACGCCAAGGTCCTCGATGAGGTGTTGCCCCTCATGGATCATCAGGAGAGCGCGATGCGCGAGGCCGCAACGTTCACGATCGGACGCTCGGGCGACAAACGTGCCGTCGCGCCGTTGATCAAGGCGCTCGAGGATCGCCGCGAGACGGTGCAGACACTCGCGTGCCTCGGACTCGGCCAGCTCGCAAGCCCCGGCTCTGCCGGGGCGCGCAGCAACGCGGAGGCGTTGCCGAGGTGGATCGACGACCCGCGCGTTGCCCCCGCGCTGATCGGCGCCCTCAAGGACGCGAGCAAGCAGGACGCGGTTCGTGCGGCGTGCGCATACGCGATCGGCGCTCGTCGGATCGCCTCGGCGGTACCTGCCCTGCTCGCCGCCCTCGACGACAATCGTGGAGAGACGCAGCGCCTCGCGGCATGGGCACTCGGCCAGCTCGACGAGCCCAAGGCCGTCAGCGCGCTGATTCGCGGGTACTTCGCACGCGCAGGCCAACCGGCCGACGAGCTCGTGTGGGCCATCGGCCGCGTGGTCGGTGCCGGCGTCGCCCCGTCGCCCCTCGCGAGCTCGAGCGAGTATCCGATCCGTCAGGGCAAGTACAACCACCTCGAAGCGGTGCGCGCACTGCCCGGTTCGTTGCCTCGCCCCGCGCCCGCTGCGAAGCTCGTCGTCGAACATGCGAACGACATCGCGAGCGGACTCGCGCTTGCGCTCGCGGAGCATCGCGATGTCATCGTGTCTGCACTCACCGATCTCGACGGCGCACCGGATCGCCTCGCCCTCGGCGCGCTCACGCCCGCAACCGGTGATCCCAAGGCGGTCGCAGCGCTCGCGACGATCGGCGAGACGATCGAGCCTCTCATCATCACGCAGCTCGCGTCCGACGATCCGAAGGTCCGCGCGCTCGCGGTGAGCGTCCTCGCCAAGATGGACGGCGGCAAGGTGAAGGGTGCCGACGGCGCGATCAGCAAGGCCTTCGCAGATCCGGCCGACCAGGTCCGGGCCTCCGCGATGCAGTCCGTGGTCGTGCTGGCGAAACGCCGGGGATCGGCACCACAGGCGCTGGTCGTCCAGCTCGCCGGGATGCTCGCCACCGGCGCGTGGGCCGATCGCCGGGTCGCCGCCCTGTCCCTGGGACGCCTCGGCACGGGCGGCGATGTGAATGCACTTATTAAAGCGGCTGCGGACTCGTCGAGCTTCGTCCGTGAGGCCGTCGCCATTGCGCTAGGTCAGGTGGGCGGGGGCTCACAGGTCGAAACTACCCTGTCTACGCTCGCCAAGGACGAGGTCCCCCAGGTCCGTGAGGCCGCTACTGCCTCCCTGGGGATGATCAAACACTGAAATCTCCCCGATCTGGGGGTCCCGTTCTTTGACCCGGTCGTTCGCAAGGGGGTAGAATCCTTGGCGATGGACGTCGGCTTGGTGTGCGACGCGTGTAGCGCGTTGACTCCAATCGGAGTGCCGCAATGTGCTCGTTGCGGCGAACCGGTAGCACTCGACCCGCGTCCAAAGCGCGCGAGTGCGGTACCCGCGAGTAATGGCTCGCCGGCCACTGCTGCTGCAGCTGCAGCTGCACCGTCGGC
>JAYVWH010000405.1:0-2490 GCA_043786265.1 Kofleriaceae bacterium
CCATATTCAAAGCAGATCTCCTACAGCTGCCGAGGTTGGATTTGACCGCACGGGCGGCCCCTCGACAGGGCGCACTTGGTACCGTTCGCAACCCCTAAAGTCAACCAGAACGGAGAGATCCGGCTTGATGGGCAGGTCCTGGCGATATCGACGGCTGGGCCACTACTGGGTCGCGGCGCGGGTCTCGACGACCTTGGCGAGGTTTTCCACAACCTCTTCAATCGTTTGCACCGAGCTATCGACCATCAGGGCGTCGTCCGCGGGCTTCATCGGGGCAACGTCGCGGCTGGCGTCGCGGGTATCGCGTTCGGCGATCTCGCGGAGGGTTTGTTCGTAATCGACCTGGGTGCCCGTCGCGGCCAGCTCGGCCACACGGCGGCGGGCGCGTTCCTCGGGAGTCGCGGTCAGGAAAAACTTCGCCTCCGCGGCCGGGAACACGACCGTGCCGGTATCCCGCCCTTCGACGACGAGGCCGCCGCCCTTGGCAACGCGGCGCTGAATATCGAGCAGTGCCGCGCGCACGGGCGGGTGCGCTGACACCTGCGATGCGCCCTGACTGATCTCCGGGGTGCGAATCGCGGAGCTGACGTCCTCGCCTGCGACGAACACGTGGTTCTTGTCGCCGATGAGCTTGTAGGAGATGTCGAGGTTCGTCGCGATCCCGGCGCAGCGCTCGGCGTCCGACCACTCGATGCCCTCGCGCTGGGACAGAAGCGCGACCGCTCGATAGATCGCTCCCGTGTCGAGCAGGCCGTAGCCGAGGCGCCGCGCGAGCTGCTTGGCGACAGTGGACTTCCCTGCCCCGGCGGGCCCATCGATCGTGACGACGATGCGACGCATCGACCGCGTGTATATCAGCTTTACAGAGGTGTAGTGTCCGCGCGTGACCGACTGGACGATGCGCGTCGCGGACTTGCAGAACCTCGCCGCCGATTCCATCGTCGAGGGCGATCTCGACGCCGCGCTGGCCCGGGTCGCCGACGCGTTCACGATCGTCGACGCCGAGGGCTCGCAGCAGCACACCGTCTTCGCCTCATTATTGTGCGTTGCGGCCGACCTAGCCGTGATGTCCGAGGAGTACGACTCCGGACGTTCGCTGTATCAGCGGGCACACCAGGTCGGCGCCGCAACGCAGTCCGATGGCGCGCTGATCGCGAAGGCGCTCGTCGGGCTCGGCTCGCTCGCGGAGGCCGATGGCGATGTCGCCCGGGCCGCCGATTTCTACAAGAATGCGGTCGACGCGCTCGGCACGAGCAGCCACGAGGATGCCGAGGTCGCCCGCGAGGCGATCCGCGAAGCCCTCGACCGCGTCAGCGGCTGATTCGCATCAAACTGCACGTTCTCGGCGTTCTCCGATGGAGAATGTGCTCCGCCGCCTAGATGAAGGAATTGCGTGAAGCGTCCTCGTGCGCGTGCCCGTGCTCGGCCTGGCTCGATCATCGGCGCATCTTGCTCAGCATGCCGACGATGCGGACCACCAGCTTTTTTCCCGTCCGCGAGCTCAGCATCCGGAACCTCGTGCAGTAGCAATACGACGTCGAGGATCGGCTCCTCTCACGGGTTGCGCACGAGCACGGGCACGGGCACGAGGACGAGGACGAGGACGAGGACGAGGACGACCGTTACTCGGACCAGAACCACGGGGAACTATCGCCGACGGCCCAATCTTGTCTTGGTTTCTCGCCGCGCGCCGGAAAGAAGTCTGGAACCCAACCGGCGGACGCGTGGTCCAACCGCGGGCATCGTGCACCCTCGCGAGGTACATTCGAGCGCAGTGGCGGAGACCGTCGTAACGGCGCGCAAGTGGCGAACATTCGCCGACGTCGTCGCGTTCACGCTCGGCGTCAATGTCTGGGTCTCGATGGTGATCCTGCCGGCGGCATTTGTCGGCGCACTGCGCGGCTCGATGATCGTCGGTGCTCTCGTCCCATTTGCGGTACTGATGCTCGGGCTTGCGCGTCGCTCCGAGGTGATCCTCCTCGGGCTGTTCCCGTCCGCGCTGCTGCTCCCGATCTCGCTACAGCCGCAGCTGGCGTCGAGCTACGTGTATGGACCGATTCGCTTCGGCCTCGTCGGACTAGGCGTCATCGCATATCTGTTCGGGGTCTCGTTCTTCACCACATTCCACGAACCGCCCGCGCCGCGATCGATCCGCCCGCTGACCTCCGCCCAGCAGGGACCGGCCGAACGCTGGCGCCGCCGCGAACGTGTGTACTGGATTCTCACCGCATTGTCGGTCGTGATCCCGACCGTGCTGATCGCGTGGGTCAACTTCGACTCGGGCGTCGCAGATTTCCTCGGCGAGATGTACCCGGGCCGCGTGGCGCTGATGACCACGGCGCTGACCGCCGGCGCGATCGTCCTGTGGCTCGCCATCTATCATTACGCGTTCCTCGGTGCACTGCGCCCGCATCGCACGGGTGACCGCGACCTCGTCACCGCTCTCGCGCAAGCGCGAGCGGACTCCAAGGCCGGAAAGCCGCGCGGGCG
>JAYVWH010000406.1:0-3268 GCA_043786265.1 Kofleriaceae bacterium
TGCCCCGAGCAGGTCCCACGCCGCCTGGTCCTTCGCGCGCAGATACGCCTTGCCGAGCGCGCGCCATGCTTGCTGGAGCTCGGGGTCGACCTCGATCGCCTTCTTGAGCTTCTCGATGCCCGCCTTGGTGCCGGCCGCGCTCGTGTTCTTGAGCTCGATCACGCCACCGAGGTAAAGCGCCCACGACGTGTTCGGATCGAGCGACAGCGCCTTTGCACACGCCGCCTTCGCGGCACCGAGCTTCGCGCGGCGCAGCTCCATGTCGCAGCGCACGGTCGCAAAGCCCGGGGACGCCGGCCACTTCTTCTCCCCGGCGGCGATCGCCTTGGATGCCTCCGCATACTTGCTCGCGTTCGCGAGGGCGAGCGCGTTACGCACCGCGCTGACGAGCGCTGCTTCCTCCTCGGCTTTGATGCCCTGCGCATTGCGTGGGATCCCATAGCGCGAGCGCGTCTGCGCGATCTCGACGGCGAGCGGATCCTTGTCGAGCTTGGCTGCGGCGAGTGCTTCCTCGGTCCAGGTCAGTGCGCCCATCGCGTTGTACATTCCGACGATCCGTTTCCAGTACGGCTCCGGCGGCGTCTTGAGCGCTGCGATCTTCGTCGCGGCGATCTGCAGCTCGGCGCGCGCGCCGGCGATGTCGCCCGCTTTGACGAGGGCTTCGGCAACCGCGAAGTGCGGCGCGGGCTCACCCGGCGCGAGCTCGCTGACGCGGGCGCAGGTTGCGCGCGTCGCCTTGTCCTTGACGCCAGGCTTGACGAGCTGCAGCTCGCACTTCATCTCGTACATCACGGCGTTGCCCGGATAGGCGATCAAGAGATTGTCGAGCTCGGCCGTCGCGGTCGCGAGGTCACCGCGTTGCGCGAGGGTCTTGATGCGCTCGAACTGCTCGACGGCAGCGACCGGGATCTCCGGTGCCGCTTGGCCTGCCTTGCCGGCGGTCACGATCGCGCGCAGCTGGCTCACGATCTCATCGCGCGACGGGCCGATCCAGCCGCCCCAGTTCTCCTTCTCGATCTTTTCGAGCAGCTCGTGGGCGACCTCGGGCGTTGCGTCATCGGACAGCCGGCGATCGATCGACAGCAGCATCAGCTCGCGATTGCGATCCGACACGGTCGATTGCTTCGGCGAGTAGAGCGGGTTCTGGATCCACGACTCGTCCGTCTCGGCGATCGCGCCCAGTGTCTGTCCGATCATGTGCAGCAGGACGACCGACTGCTTGTGGCGCTCGTGCGATGCGATGATCTCGGCGCGCTCGGTCTTCTCGAGATCCGGCAACCTTGCGCCGAGCGCGGCAGTCTCCGCTTTCTCCGCCCACGCGCGCACGACAATGTGCCGTCCGAGCAGCTCGGCCGCCCCGAGCTCGCTGATCGCCTTCGTCGCCGTGTCGGAGGGCGCGATGTAGCCGATCACCCAGGCGACCTCCTTGCCGTCGTCTACGTCCTTGAGCGAGCGGAGCGCTTCGGTGGGGTCGAGCACGCCCGCCCGATCCCAGTCCTTGAACGACTCGATCTTGAGCCGCACACCGAGAAGCGGCGTGAGGAACTGCCCGGCGTAATCGAGCTGATCGCTGATCTTGTCCTTCCACTGGGGCAGTGCGCGGACGTTCGCGTCGACCCAGATGCGGACCTTGGCCTCGCGCGGTTCGCCATCCTTGGGGCGCGTCGCTTCGAGCGTGGCCGGCCCGAGCTTGCCGACATCGGGAACCTTGCGTTCCTGGATCTGTGGACCGCCGCAGGCGATAAGGCAAAGCAGCAGCGCGAAGCGCATGCACAGGACTTTCCCCGTTGATCGGCGGTGGCGCAAGCTGCGATCGGCAACGTAGGATGCCGGCGTGACCGATCGGCTCCTGCTCGACGAGCGCATCCTCGCAGACGGCTCGCACGCCCGTACCTACGCGACCCTTGCAGGGGCGGCCGCCGAGCACGTGCGGATCGAGGATGGCACTGGTGCCGCCGGCGAGCTGTCCATCATCGGGCTCGATCGGGTGATGGTGCGCTACGGCCGGCCGCTCGAGGAGCCCGTCGCCCTCACCGGCGACGCGCTCGAGCTGGGCCAGGGACGCCGACTCCGCCGGTTTCGCTATCACGCGATCGTCGACGCCGAGGGCCGCGACTACCTGGTCTGGGAGCGTCCAGGCGCCGAGCCGATCGCTGTGATCGCGACCCACGCCACGGCCGCTCTTCGATATCTGGTACTTCGCATAGGTGGCGAGCGGTCTCAGGAATCTGAGGGGTGACCCCGCCCGGGCGACACGATCTACCGTGTGGGTAGTGGCAGACACAGCCAGATCCGAGCACTTGGACGTGGCACGGGGGGTGCTATCACTACGCTCCGTGCTGCGGAGTTTTTGGCTGACGTGCGTGCTCGCGATGGCGGTTCCCGCCGTCGGCTGGGCCCAGTCTGCCCCGAGCCCGGCCGCCGTCGACAAGGGCCAGGCCAGCCTGTCCGGCGTCGAGCAGAAGACGAGCGCGCTCCTTGCCCAGCGCGGCCAGCTGACCGCCCGCTATCAGCAGCAGCTCGCCGCGATCGATCGCCTCAAGAAGCAGAAGGTATCTTGGCGCCGCGATCGCGAGCTCAACACCGCGCAGGCCGATGCGAACGACACCGCGAAACGGCTGACCGCGCTCGACACCCAGCTGCACACCGCGCAGGTCGCCCTGCTGACGGCACGCGCACAGGTCGTTCGCATGATCGACGCCGAAGTCGCCGCCGGTGTCACGCCCGCGCGCGCGCAGCAGCTTGCGTCGCTGCGCACCAAGCTCGCGCCGCCGATGGCGGCACCCAAGAAGATCGTGATCCCGGATTCGGAGATCGATCCGCTCGCCGATCCGTCGGAGCTCGAGCAGCAGGCCGCCGCGCTTGCCGCGGTCGAGAAGCAGCTCGAGGCACAGCGCAAGGGTCTCGACGCGCAGCAACACGACCTCGCACTCGTTGCCGAGCTGCGTGGTGCGCACGAACGTGCCGGCGAGCTCGCCACGCGCGAGGACGATCAGCCGCAGCGCGGTGGCTCGCGCTCGGGCACGCGCGCCGAGACCGCAAACGATGGCGCATCCCCGACGGCGGGCCAGAGTGGTGGTGCGGGTGGCGGCGCAGGCTCCGGCGCGGGCGGCGGCGATGGGACTTCGGGCGGCGCCGGCGGAGGCGCGAACCTCGGCAGCGACAAGACGACCGGCGGTGGTTCGTTCGAGACCAGCGCCGCGGTCGCGCTCGGTGAGGTCGTCGATCGCTCGACGATCGACGGCCTCGTGCGCGCATCCCGCTCGGG
>JAYVWH010000407.1:0-2417 GCA_043786265.1 Kofleriaceae bacterium
TTTCGGGCGCTGCGTGTAGGTGCGAGTTTCGGCGCGGGTAGACGAGGAAATGCGCCTCGCCGCAGCCGCTTTTGGTACATACGCGCGGTGGGGTCGAGCGAGGCAACCGGATGAGCGGCAAGACGGATCCGCCGCGCCCTCGGTCACGCAAGGACTCGCAGCAAGGCCGTGCGCGGTCGGACTCGCAGCCGGCGAACAAGGCCGATGCGCCACGTGCGCGGTCGGACTCGCAGCCGGCGAACAAGGCCGATGCGCCGCGTGCGCGGTCTGACTCGCAGCAACCGCGGCCGCGTTCCGACTCGCAGCAGCCTCGGGCACGCTCCGACTCGCAGCAAATACGACCGCGCAGTACGAGCCGCGGCGTGTTCGGGCGCGCGGGCTCGATGGCGGACCCGGGACGCGCGCCGTCGGGCTCGGATGCGGTGAGCCGGGCAGGGGCGGCGTCTGATGCCAGCGGTCGTGCAACGTCGTCCTCGGAGGGCGCGAGTCGGGCGTCGTCATCCGCCGACTCGGTGAATCCCAGCGGCTCGCAGGCACGGCGCGCGACGACGCTCGGAAACTCCTCCGAGTCGATGCAGCTCGCTGCGCAGCGACGGCTGTGGATCGGTCACGCGTTCACGGTCGGACTTGGGGTGATCGGCTGGGCCATCGTCCTCGGATTACCCGCGCTAGGTGTGTTTCCTGCTGACGCACCGACGCCCGCGCTCCCGATCATCCTGTTCGTGACAGTGATCCTCGCGGCCAGGGCACTCGCGTTTCGGTTGGTCGAGGGCAGCGTGCTGTCGCTCGACTCCGCGTACTACGTGGCGGCCGCGCTGTGCGTCGGGACGTCCGAGGCGGGCCGCCTGGTAGCGCTTGCGCTCACCCTCGATGCGTCCGCGCGCCTGTCGAGCAAAAGGCGGCGCGGCAGCGAGGACACGGGGGGCTGGTTTGCGGAGCTCGGCTACGTCCTCTACTTCGGCGGCATGAGCGGCGGCTTGCTGGTGGTGTGTGCGTGGCTGTTCCGCGCGGATGCCGTGGTCGGCATGCATCCGGACGCGGTGGTCGCGGCGGTCAAGGTCGTCTCGATCGCGAGCACGCTCCTGGTCGCTCACTACGCGGTCCAGGGCCTGCGCCTGCGTTTGCTCGGCCACAGCTGGAGCGACTACCTGCGCCGGCTCGCGCTACCGGGCATCGGCGCAGAGGCGTCGCTGATGCCGATCGGCGTCGTGCTCGTGCTGCTTTACGACGAAGAGCAGCCGCTTGGCTTCCTGCTGCTGTCGCTGACGTACTTGCTGATCAACTTCGTGTTCGCGCGGTTGTCGCGTGCACGGCACGAGCTGCAGGAGCGCGTGCACGACCTCGAGATCCTCAACGCGACCGGGCGGCGGTTCTCGGCATCGCTGCAGCTCGAGGAGCTCGTCGAGGCGGTCGCACGCGAGACGGTCAAGGCGATCCCCGAGGCCGAGGCTGTCACGTTCGTGCATCGCCGCGCCGGCCGCGAGTCCGAGCTGGTGATTGATGGCTTCGACAAGTCCTCCGACAAGTTCTTCCGCCAGCCGATGGCAGCGGGGGAGGGTGCGGTCGGCTGGGTGATCACGAATGCGACCGCGCGGCTGATCGAGGACCTCGCGACCGACGATGTTGCCTACGGTGGCGATGGGATCCAGTCGTGGCTCGGCGTGCCGCTGTTCATGTATGGCGAGTGCGATGGCGTCGTCGCCGTGCAGTCGAGCCGCATGGGTGCGTTCGGGCCCGAGCATCAGCGCTTGCTCGAATCGCTCGCGCTGCAGATCGCCGCGGCGTTGCAGAATGCCCATCTCTACGAGCTCGCGATGGTCGACGGGCTGACCGGCTTGTTCGTGCGCCGCTACCTCGACGCCCGCATGGAAGAGGAGATCGAGCGGTCACGGCGCTACAGCACCCCGTTCTCGATCATCATGATGGACGTCGACGATTTCAAGAAACTCAACGACACCTACGGGCATCTCGTCGGAGACCGTGTGCTGCGCGCGATCGCAAACGTCATCAAGGCGCAGATGCGCGGCGTCGATACGGCCGCTCGCTACGGCGGTGAGGAGATGGCCGTGATCCTGCCGCGCACAGAGATGGTCGGCGCGTACAACCTCGCCGAGCGCATCCGCGAATCGATCGCAGACCTGCGCATCACCAGCGACGACGACCCGCCGAAGGTGCTTGGCGTCACCGCGTCCCTTGGCATCGCCGCGTATCCGGAGAGCAAGGCGCGCAACGGCGAGGACCTCGTTGGGAAAGCAGACCGCGCGCTCTATCGCGCAAAGAAGACCGGCAAGAACCGCGTCGAGCTGTTCTGGAACGACGAGCCCTCTGGCCTGCACAAGCTCGCCCAGCTCGCGGCCGAGTCCGAGACGCCTCGATGAGCAAGGGACGGCTTTGCCGGCCCGCGCAGCTGCGCCGAA
>JAYVWH010000408.1:0-3298 GCA_043786265.1 Kofleriaceae bacterium
CGCCCATTACGTGATGTGCATCGCCGCGCTCGCCGCGTGCGGTGACGATCCGACCACGACGATCAAATGTGGCAGTGGCACCCGCGGCTTACTCATTGCGACGGGCCCGATCACGGTCACCGACAGTGGTGGCGCGGACCTTCGGGGCGCTGCCATCGGCGCGGGGGCTGGCACCACGATCCCCTCCGTCCCCGTCACGATCGAGTGCGCCGCGGATATCGCGCCCGCGGGCTTCTCGCCGCTGGGACCTGCAGTCACGTTCGGCGGCGAGGGCACCGTCTCGGACCGTCCGTTTTTGCTGACGCTGCCGTACAAGGCCGCGCGCATGCCCAAGGACGCCGAGCGCCGCCACGTGCGGATCGTCGCCAAGCGCGCCACCGGCGAGCCGTTCTTCCCGATGGTCTCGAACCGCAAGGTTGACGACGAGGACCGCTACGCGTCGCGCGCAACCTTCAAGGCCAGCGAGCTCACCACCTATCAGGTCGTGATCGCCGACGACGCGGGCACGCCCGAGACCCGGCAGTTCGGCTGGCGCGCGATCACCGGCATCTCGATGGGCGGCAACGCAGCGATGGCGATCGGCCTGCGCCACCCCGACAAGTTCGACAGCATCGCCGACATCGGCGGCGAGCCCGGTCCGTCGATGGTCTACACGCTCGGCATGGTGCGCGATCACCTGTTCGGCGGCTTTTGCACGAAGGCCGATGAGATGGCGGGCCGCGGCAACGTAGGCCAGCTGTGCCCCAAGACGCCGGATGCCGGTCAGTTCGAGATCGGTGCCGACTTCGAGCACATGATCACGCAGTCCGGCGATGGCGTCGGTCTGACGCTGAAGCGCCACCTCTATATGAAGGCCTCGCGCGACCTCGCGCGGGCGCTGTCGAACCCGGCGCTCTACAACCCGGCGAACGCGTATGCGCCGCCGGGCATCGATGCGAGCTACTTCCAGATTCCTGCGGCCACGCGGTGCGCGGCGGGCGGCCAGGTCGTGCTCGACGATTTCTACGATCGCGAGTTCAACCCCGACGGCCAGAAGCCGGTGATCACGTTCTGCGATGGTAACGACAGCGCGGCGCTCGGGAATGCGGTGTTCGATCCGAACGTGCCCGCCGACGATCCGGCAGAGCTGCTGCTCGCCGTCGATCTCAACGGCAACGGCAAGCGCGATGCAGGCGAGCCCGTGGTCACCAACGCATACGAGCCGTTCTCGGACGTCGGTAGCGATGGTGTCCCGAGCAGCGCGGAGCCGGGCTACGACGCGGCGACCAATCCCGATCCAAACGGCGATGACTATCACTCGATTCGCAATCCGCTCGGCACCGAGCACAACGGCAACTACGACGCCGGCGAGCAATACGAGGACATCGGCCTCGATGGCGTCGCCGGGACGTGCCAGGTCGGCCAGACGCCGGGCAGCGGCGTCGGTGGCTGCTACGACTTCGGCGAGGGCAACGGTCACTGGGACCTGTCGCCGAACGTGGCGCGCTGGTACGAGAACGATCTGATGGTGCGCCTCGCGGCGCTCACGGAAGAACAGCGTCATCACGTCGCGCTGTGGTTCGACGCGGGCATCCGCGACTTCCTCAATAACTCTGTTTCGACGAACGCGGCGGTCGGTCAGGCGCTCGCGAAGTACAATCTGCCGTTCGGCATCTACGACAACTTCTCGATCCTCGACGGTGGCGTCACCGACACCGCGTACGACTTCCTCGACGTGAAGTGGGCGGACGTGCCGAAGAACGGCTACCTGCGCTACGGCGATCCGGACGCGGCGCCCGACAAGATCATGAATGGCGACGGTCGCCACGTCGGCACGGCGAACCAGATCATCTATCGCGCACAGACCGCGTTCGGCTGGATGAACCAGCGCTGGCCCGATGGCGACTACGAGGAGACCTACGATGCGGGCCAGCTGCTCAAGGACCTCTCGTTCGTCTCGCCGAAGACCGGCCGCACGAACCCGTTCGGGCTGTTCCTGCCGCCGGGCTACAACAAGCCGGAGAACGCGGGCAAGCACTACCCGGTCATCTACTTCCTGCACGGCTACGGTCAGGAGCCGAAGGACCTCGTCGATCTGTCGAGCGTGTTCGCGCTCAACATGATCGCGACGAACCCGATCGAGTCGCGGTTCCAGAAGTTCATCATCGTGTACGTCGACGGTCGCTGCCGGCCGAACGTCGACGGTACGCCGGTCGATCCGACGGGCGACCAATGCGAGGGCGGAACGTTCTACCTCGACGCACCGCTCGGTGGTCTCGCCCGCATGGAGACGAACCTGCTCGACCTGATGGATTACATCGACGCGAACTACCGGACGAAAGCGTCGAGCGCCGCGTCGGTCACTGACTGATCAGCGTCAGGCTGCCGGGGCCGCGGGCCCACACGCGATCGAACTGATCGACGGTCATGTCGAGGACCTCGTTCTCGGCGAGGCCGCGGCGCGTGTCGACGCGGCGAACCTTCTTGCCGTCCCACGCCGCGATGCCGCGCTCCGTCGCCATCCACACGTGGCCGTTGCGCGTGGCCACGACATCGTTGATCTCGAAGCGAAGCGCGGGCGGAAATGCCCAGGCCTTGCCGTCCCAGACGCCCGCGCCTGCACCGGTCGCGACGACAACGCCGCCGTCCGGAGAAATCGTGACGGCGCGCGCGAGCTCGCTGCGGAGGCCATCGGCTTCGGTCCAGACTTTGACCTGGCCGTCGAGCAGTCGCGCGACGCCCTCGTTCGTGGCGAACCACGCGGTATCGCCGCGCACGTCCGCGTCGACGACACCGACGGGAATCGGCAGCATCTTGTCCTTCTTCGGGGCTTGTGACGCTTCGGTGCGGTGATAGGCGACCTTGCCCGTCGCGGTCTCGACGATCGCGATGCCGTACGAGCGACGCTCCTCGCCATCGCGATAGCGCAGGCCGATCCACAGCGTGCCGCTCGTCGAGAATCGCGCGAAGCTGATCTCGGGTGCATCGCCCGGTGTGGTGAGGGCCGTGTTCTTCACGCGACTCCAGCCGCCCGCGCTGTCGACGCGGGACAGGTGGACTTCCTTCTCCATCGGTGCGCGATGCAGTGCGTAGATCGGTCCGGCAGGATCGCGTGCGACGGCGAGCACGACATCGTCGGGGCCGCCTGACAAGAACCGCTCGCCATTCCAGTGCCACGCGCGGCGCGCCCCTGTCGCGAGCCAGCAATCGTTCGCTGCAGCGCACGCGACGGACAAATAGTTCGCGTCCTGAAACATCTGGCGCCGCCGCAGCCAATCCCGTGGACGCGACTCGCCCTCGCGATAGCGCGCTGTGCCGA
>JAYVWH010000409.1:0-7375 GCA_043786265.1 Kofleriaceae bacterium
CCCACGCGAGCCAGCTCGAGTCCGCCAACACCGAGCGCCGGGCGATCCAGGAGGTCGTGATGGCCGAGGCCCTCGCGCAGCTCGGAGATCGCGATCCGGGCCCGGCGGTCGTCATTGCAGGCGAAGGCTGGCCGCCCGGCGTCGTCGGGATCGTCGCGGCCAAGCTCGTCGAGCGTTACGGTCGCCCCGCCTTCGTCGTCGCCATCGACCCGGCAACCGGCCTTGGCCGAGGCTCGGCCCGGACCTGCGCGGGCATCAACCTCTACGAGGCGCTCGCGACCGCGGCCCCATTTCTCGATCGCTTCGGTGGCCACGCCGCCGCCGCCGGCTTCACGATCCAGCGCGAGAATGTGCCGAGTCTCGTCGAGGCCCTCTCGGGTGCAGTCGTCCGGCTCGCTGAAGGCTCGGGACCGGTCTCGACGGCGCGCGATGTCGACGCGGAGGTCAACCTCGGCGAGGTCGACGAGCGTCTCGCCCAGGAGCTGTCGGGCCTGGGCCCGTTCGGCCAGGAGAATCCCGCGCCGCTCCTGGTGACCCGCAACTCGCGGGTCACGCAGGTCCGTCGCGTGGGCAATGGGTCGCATCTCAAGCTCATGCTCGAGGACGACAACCAGATCATCCGCAGTGCGATCGGCTTCAATCTCGGTGAGCGCGAGGTCGAGGTCGGTGCGCGAGTTGACCTTGCATTCGTCCCGACGATCTCGACGTGGCAAGGCAGGCGGAGCGCGGAGCTCGAGCTCGCGGACCTGTCAGTCGTCGCCCCGTCCTGATCCGCCGGGGGCGCTGACCGCCACTAGCGGCGCACATCATCGCAAACACATCCGCGCTCTGACCTTCGTAGCTCGTCGTTCACGGGCCGTACGCAGCCGCGAGAACGACAAGGCCAATTGTCGACTGCGCCGCGTCCTGGTTCAGGCTGATTGCCGTGCTGCGACGCGCGGCTTCAATCTGTGTTCGCCACTCCGTATTGTGAGTACGAAGCGTGAGGATCGCGTGAACACAACAGTGACAGTCTCGTCGAGACGATACGGTTCAGCGCTGTCGACGTCACCGTGTTTGTAGGTGCACCATGACCAAGATGATTGCCGCGATGCTCGCTCTGTTCGGGCTTGGTGCGTGCTCGCTGATCGACGTGAAGGGGCCGCCAGCGCGAATGCCCGACCATGGGCCCGTTGAGTGCACTGACAACCGGGTCGCTCCCATCACCGACACTTTGGTTGGCTTGGCCGGGATCGGAATCGGGACCTCCCTGTATGTAAATGCAGAACAGTCAGGCAGGATGGGAGACGGTATCGGATTCGTTCTTTTCGGCGTACCAGCACTCGTGGTTGGGCTGATCACCGGGGCGTCGGCGGTGTACGGCTACTCGGCAGTGTCCCGCTGCAATGGCGCCAAGGAGCGCTGGCAGCAAACGGAACCGCGCCAGCCGCAGGAGCGCAGGCAAGCGCAGGAGCGGGCGTGGATGCTAACGAAGACCGCAGCTGAAGCGGCTTTGGCATCGACGTTACAATAACCCTGCTGGGTCTCCTCATCGCGGTCGCGTGTCCACGCTCAGATCACGACGGAACCGTTCCGGCCGCCGCGATTCACGATTCTCTACTACTACAAGCGTGTGGCGCGACTCGGCGGTGCGCAAACACCTCGAAGAGCGCTCAAGCTTCGGCCTGTACGGATCGCGCGTCACGCGACGCGGTGCTAGCCGATCGCGCCGGGCGTGACGAACGCGCTGATCGATCCAACCCGCTCCCATCCGACCCTGAGCAGCCACGTTTTTGGCTCGGTGACTTCCATCGGAGCGAAGGTAGCGAAGCCCGTCGGCATCTTTGCCGCGCTGCCTTCCTTCCAGCCCTTGAACGAACGCGCCGTCGAGTACGGATCGATCGCGGCGAACCTTGCCGCACGTGCGCGCTCGTCCTCGTTGTGCCGCCGCCAGTTGTTGAGAACGTAGGCGAGCGCGTTGCGTGCCTGGCGCGGCGAACGAATCGACGTCGCGTGGTAGCGATACTCGAACACCTTGCCCTTGCGCTTGCACGCGCGATTGATGGCTTTGGCCGCAGAGATGGCGAGGCCCTGCATCCCGTTGCGCAGTGCATCCTTGCCGCCGGCTTCGACGATGAAGTGGAGATGGTTGTGCTGGATCGAGAGATGGACAACGCGGAAGCCGAGCAGACCTAGCGTGCGCGCGAGAACCTTGCGCATCGACCGATAGATCGGACCGCGCCGCAGGCGGCCGACCTTGGCCGTGGTGCGCAGCACGATGTGTTGCGGGTGATGACGCGAGAATTCGGGCCGCGTGCGGTGTAAAGGATCGCGGCGCAGCTTCGACTTTTTGCGGCCCGCACCCTCGCGGAATCCACCACGCACGGGGCGCTCGTTGCTTCGGGCCGCGTCCTCGGTCGTCGAGGAAGTAGTGGAGAGGCCGAGCTCGAGCTGCATGATATTGATTAGGGCAATAATATATTTCGGCCGTGAGTACAAGGGGTTTTTCGCGGAACACACAACGATGTCCGTGCTTGCGCACTCAAAAAAACAAGCGGCGATGTCCGTTGCACGAGCGGCGGTTGATGCGGCCGAGCGTCGACGCGCGTCTTGACCGGGCCCGGAGATCGGACATCTCGACCCGGCGCGCGCTGCGCTTGCGTGGTCAGGGCTTCTGGCAGATCGCCAGACCGCTGACCGTGCCGAGCCGAGTCCAGCCTGTCGGACAGATGTCGAGCGTTGCCACGATCAGATCGTCCGGAGTCGCGCAGTACTCGTCGACCTGCTCCCAGCCGGCGGGGCACTTCGCGGCGAGGTAGACCAGTGAACCCGCGTGGTCACGGCGGCAGATGTGGCCGGCGCCGAGCCCCTTGCCCGCGTCTGTCCAGCCCGCCGAGCATCCTGGAGCCTGGCGCCAGTAGAGTTGCACGCCGGCCTTCCCGCAGCTCGTCGTCCCGTTGGCCGAGGGCTCGAGCGTGGTGAGGTCGGTCGGGCAAGCAGAAGCGAACTGCGCGACGCCGAGGTGGCCGTCGAACGCGCAGACGGATTGCAGGTCGTGCCTGGCGCGAACACGGTCGTGCGCGCGAGCGGGCTCTCGCACACGGCAATTCCGTTGAAGGTCCCGATCCTCGTGTAGCCCTTCGGGCAGGCATCGACGTACGCGACGTGACCAACGACAGCGGTGCCGGACCCGCTGCTGCCGCTGCCGCTGCCGCCGGTGCCGCTCGTTTGGTGCTCGCCCTCCCGGCTACACGCGAAGAGGATCGCGAGGAGAGCGGCGCGACCCATGCACCGAGGATCTCACAGTGCTAAGACACCTGGGTGAGCGTGGACAGCGATCCCGACGAAGCAGTGCCCAAGCTGCCGCGTGGTCGCGGGCTGAAGTTCTCCGGCCCCGAAATGTTTCGCGTCCTGATGACGCTGATGACGCTGGTCGGGCTCGTGTTGCTCGCGCGTCCGTGTGCGAACGCGGTGTCGGGTTTTGTCATGGGGATGGACGGCAGCGCTGCGAAGGCGATGCCCAAACCGGGCAACGTCGAACAGCCTCAGCAGTACGAGCAGCTCAAGCCGGACATGACCGAGGCCGAGCTCAAGGCGGCGATCGCGCGCGCGAAGGCACGCAACGCCGAGAGCGATCACAGTGGAACTGCCAATACGGCGAACGCCGGGGGCGGCAGCGCAGCAGGCATTGCGGGCAGCGCGAGCCGTGCAGGCAGTGCGGGTAGCGCGGGCACCGGCAGCTCGTCGCAACGTTGACGCGACGGTGGCTGGCATTCGTGTGGGCCTGGCCGAGGCTGATCTGTCGGGTGAACTGCGCGGGGCCGTAGTACGCTCGACGACGTGACTGACGAACGTCGTGCATCTCCTCGGCTCCCTGCGTCCCTTGCCGGCGAGATCGAGACGCCCGAGGGTAAGAGCTCGATCGCGATCTCGCGCGACATCGCGGTGGGCGGACTCCGCGTGTTCGCCCGGTCGCGGATGCCAGCCGGCACGCGCATCAAGCTGACGGTCGTACATCAGCAGCAGCAGATGAAGCTCGAGGGCACGGTTATTCGTTGCGAAGAGCTCGAACCCGGTACCAGCACGCTGTGGCGCACCACGCTCGCGATCTCCGTCGACGAAGGCGATCCGGTGCTGACGCAGCTGTACGCCGCGATCGCAGCGGGCGGTAGCGAAGCGAACTGATTCGTCAGCGCTTCCAGAGTACGGCGTGCTCGAGGCACGGCATCTGCCGGCGCCGCTGCGCCACGGTCGCGCCGTCGAGCGTCGCGAGCACCACGCCGTCGCCCTCGTCCTTCTCGTCGACGACCGTGCCCCACGGATCGACGACCATCGTGTGACCATAGCTCTGTCGCTTCTCGTTGTGACGCCCCCACTGGGCGGGCGCGACGACCCACGCTTGGTCCTCGACCGCGCGTGCACGCAGGAGCAAGTTCCAGTGCGCGGCGCCGGTGTGGGCGGTGAACGCCGCCGGGACGAAGAGGACCTCAGCCCCCTTGTCCTTGACCAGCGATCGATACAGCTCGGGGAACCGCACGTCGTAACAGATCGATAGACCGACCGGCGCGCCACCGATCTCGACGACAACCGCCTCGTCACCGGCGGCGGTTGCGTCGGACTCGCGCAACACCGCGCCGCCCGGGATATCGACGTCGAACAGGTGAATTTTCCGGTACGTCGCGATCAGGTGACCGCCCGGGTTGAACACCACCGCCGTGTTGAAGGTGCGCTTGGGGTCCCCTGGTACGATCTCTGGCGTGCCGCCGCCGAGCAGGTAGATGCCGTGTTTGATCGAGAGCTCGCGTAGTGCGGACATCACCGGGCCGGTTCCGCGCAGGCTCTCCGCGATCGCCAGCTTGTCGCCCTCGCCACGGCCAAGGAACGAGAAGCATTCGGGAAGCGCCACGAGCTGCGCTCCCTCGGCGGCCGCCCGCGCGGTCAACATGCCCACCGTCGCCAGATTCGCGGCCAGGTCCCCCGTCGAGCGCATCTGCACCGCGCCTACGCGTAACTGCCACGTCATGGTCATCAATGTAGCGTGGGTTGAATCCACTTGCTCTCGGATCAGCGCGGTGGTACGCACCCGCCCAGCTGATATCGCTTCGCGGTAGAGGTGGCCATCCGGCCACCTTTTTTTTCGTCCGAAATCACCCCACGACCGTGTCCCGCAACCCGCTCCACACCAAGTTGATCCAGATCATCGAACCCGTCCTGACCCAGTCAGGCTTCGAGCTGGTCGATGTCCGCCTTCTGCTCGAGCAGGGCGGATGGGTGCTGCGCGTGCAGGTCGACTCTCCGCTCGAGCAGGTGACGGATGTGACCGAGGTCCCCAGCGAGCGCGTCGACCTCGGCGACTGCGAGCAAATCTCCCGCGAGCTGTCGGCGGTCCTCGACGTGGAAGACCCGATCACGCAGGCGTATCACCTCGAGATCAGCTCCCCGGGCATCGACCGCCCGCTGCGCACGGCGTCGCACTTCGCGCACTTCACCGGCAGCGAGGCCAAGATCCAGCTCGACGTCGGCCTGCAGCTACCCGGCGGCGAGCGCCGCAACTTCAAGGGCGTTCTCGGCGGAGTCGTCGACGGCAAGGTCACGATCACGTGTGACGGCCAGGAGTTCCAGCTGCCGATCGAGGACATCGATACGGCCAAGCTCGTCCCCGACTGGGATGCCGTCATGCACGGCAAGTCCGGCGTTGGACACGGCAAGAATGATGCGCCGCTAGCGAAACCGGTGAAGCCGGGGCATCGCCCCAGCCAGAAGCCACAGAAGCAGAAGCACAAGGACTAGAGGGACACATGGAAGCCAAACTCGACATGGTTCTCGAGCAGGTCGGTCGCGACAAGAACATCGACAAGTCGGTCCTCATCAATGCGCTGGAACAGGCCATTTTGACGGCCGCCAAGCGCACGTTCGGGATGAACCGCGAAATGGAAGCGAAGTTCAACGCCGAGTCGGGCTCGGTCGATCTGTTCTTGATCGTCAACGTCGTCGAAGAGGACGACGCGATCGAGGGTCGCGAGATCACGGTCGAGCAGGCCAAGACCGCGGGCCTCGAGGCCGAGCTCGGTGACGAGCTCCTGTTCCAGGTGTTCTACCGGTCCGAGGACGGCGACCGCGCCGCCGAGCAGGACGAGAAGTTCGGCGACATGATCGACCTCAAGAAGGCCGACAAGAAGTTTGGCCGCATCGCCGCGCAGACGGCGAAGCAGGTCATCTACCAGCGCGTCCGCGAGGCCGAGCGCGACAACGTGTTCAACGAGTTCAAGGATCGCAAGGGCGAGATCATCTCCGGAATCGTCCGCCGGTTCGAGCGCGGTGCGCTGATCGTCGACATCGGCAAGGCCGAGGCCGTGCTGCCGATGCGCGAGCAGGTTCCCCGCGAGAGTTACCGCGTCGGTGACACGATCAAGGCGTACTGCCTCGATATCGACCGCAACGCACGCGGCCCTCAGGTCATCCTGAGCCGCACGCACAAGGGCATGCTCGAGAAGCTGTTCGAGCAAGAGGTTCCCGAGATCTACGAGAAGATCGTCCGCATCGAGAGCTCGGCTCGCGAACCGGGCGCCCGCGCGAAGATCGCCGTGTCGTCGCGCGACCGCGACGTGGACCCGGTCGGCGCATGCGTCGGCATGAAGGGCAGCCGCGTGCAGGCCGTCGTGCAGGAGCTGCGCGGCGAGAAGATTGACATCGTTCCGTACGATGACGATCCCGCGCGCTTCGTCTGCAATGCGATCGCACCGGCCGAGGTCAAGCGCGTCATCATCGACGCCGAAGGCCACCGCATGGAGCTGATCGTCCCGGACGACAAGCTCTCGCTCGCGATCGGCAAGAAGGGCCAGAACGTCCGCCTCGCGTCGCAGCTCACGGGCTGGCGCATCGACATCCACAGCGAGTCGAAGATCTACGAGCTCGAGCGTCGCGCGAAGGACCAGATTGCTCAGGCGATCGCGGGCGAAGGCTTCGAGCCCAACGTCGCCGAGAATCTGTTCAAGCTCGGCTGGCGCTCGGTTGGCGAGCTCGGCCGCGCGCACGTCGAGGAGATCGCGGGTCTGCCCGGCATCGGTGGTGCCGAGGGCGCGCGCAAGATCATCGAGGGTGCGAAGAGCTACTTGCAGAATGGCGGTAGTCGCCAGGTCGACCTCAAGAAGGAATCCGATCGCCGCTCGCAGCTGTCGGGTGACGAGCAGCTCAAGGAGCTCGACGGGGTGGATGATGACGTGCTCAACGTCCTCCACACCGCGAACGTCCACTCGCCCGAGGACCTCATCAAGACGCCGATCGAGACGATCGCGACCACGACAACCGACACACGTACGCAGGGGGATGTGGCCCTTGGTCAGGAAGAGACCTCGGACAGCCAGCTGATCGCGCGCTGACGGAGGCGGGCTAGATC
>JAYVWH010000410.1:0-4796 GCA_043786265.1 Kofleriaceae bacterium
TGTCACAGCCGCCAAGCGCCTCGAGGAGAAGCGCAGCGACAAGCGACGCAGCGCGCATCAGCCGCTTGTTAACGGCGGAGGCCGAGCGTCTCGATCAGCTTCTTGTAGCGCGCGAGATCCTTGCGCTTGAGATAGTCGAGGAGCGCGCGGCGCTGGCCGACCATCAACAGAAGACCACGACGGCTGTGGTGGTCCTTCGGGTTGTTCTTGAGGTGCTCGGTCAGGTGGACGACGCGCTCGGTGATCAGAGCGACCTGCACTTCGGGAGAGCCAGTGTCGCTCTCGTGCGTGCGGAACTTACCAATGGTCTCTTGCTTGCGAACTGTAGAAACGGGCATCACGGACTCCAAGTCGCCTACGGCCGCGTCCACAACGAACGAATGCCGAGGTCAGGGCGGAGATTGGGGGATCACCCGCGTGGCGTCAAGACCCGGGTGGCGTCTTCGCGCCCGGCGAGACTCCAACGAATTCGGATGGATCCGCACCTAGGTCGCAGAGGATGGGTAGCAGGGAAGCGGCACGCTCGGCATCAGTGCACGAACACGCGGTCGTAGAGGGTCTTGTTGCCCTCGACGTGGCCCACGGCAACGATCCGGACCTGCTCGTCGAGAATCTGGAACCGACCGTAGTCCTCGGGCTTCACGCCAAGCAGCTCCGGCGGCATCTGCAGCCCGTTGCGCACCTTTGCGATCAGATCGGGCGCGACGATCACGCGTGGTAGCCGCGTCGCGTCCTCCATCGGGACGAGCGTGAAGTTGTCGAGACGATCCAGATCATGTGCCTGCGCGAGCGCGAACACGCCACTGCGCGTGCGGCGCAGTTCGCTCATGTGCGCACCGCAGCCGAGGTCGTTGCCGAGATCCGCGATCAGGCTGCGGATGTACGTGCCCTTGCTGCACGCGACCGCGATCCGGATGAGACCGGGCGAAAACTCGAGCAGCTCTAGCTGATCGATGCGCACCCGGCGCGGCGTCCGCTCGACCTCCTCGCCGTTGCGCGCACGCTGATACAGGCGCGTTCCGCCGATCTTGATCGCGGAGTACATCGGCGGCATCTGGTCGTGCTCGCCCCTGCGCGCGGACAGCGCGTTCTCGACTTGCTCGCGGGTGATCGCGGTCGCGTCGCGCGCCATCGTCACCTCGCCGGTGCGATCGAGCGTGTCCATCTCGACGCCAAGCACGAGCTCTGCTTCGTAGGCCTTGTCATCGGAGAGCAGATAGCCCGCGAGCTTGGTCGCCTCGCCCAGGCAGATCGGGAGCACGCCGGTCGCGATCGGATCCAGGGTCCCGCCGTGCCCTGCCCGCTTCACACCGAGGCGCCTTCGGACGTGATCGACCGCTGCCGCCGAGCTCATGCGCGGCGGCTTGTCGAGGACGAGGACTCCGTTCACGGCACTTTCGCGATCAGGGCGGGATGTTCGCGACCCAGTTGGTCAGGATCGTGTCGCCGACGGTGTCCATGAACTCGGTGCCCGCGGCCGGCATCCGGTTGCCGTTGGTAGCTTCGAAGCGATCGATCATCACCGACATGCTCGGATTGCCCTTGTAGACGATCGTGTTGTGGCCGTTGACCGTGTTGGTGGTCGTCACGTTGACCGCCGTCATGTAGGCGGCGGTGCTTGCCGTCGTGCCGACGGTGCCGACCATCAACCGAAGATTCAGTGGCGTGTTGTTCTGCACGCTCGACGTCAGGTTATGGCAGTGGCTGCAGTTCGCGTGCAGGTATCCGAGCGCCGGCTTGACGGTCGCATCCGACGTGCCGTCGAACGGGAAGAACGGAACCGCGGTGCTCGCGCGCGACGGCGGTGCCGTCAGGAGATTGAGCGTGACCAGCTCGTCGAGATCGAGGTTCGTGCCGGTCCCATCGAGGTCGAGCTGGATCGCAGAGAACCCGAGCACGCGGCTCGGCTTGACGTTCTCGTGGCACTGGCGACACAGCGCCTTGCCCGGCACGTCGTGCTGGGTGCCGTTAGCATCGGTCTCCCCGAACTCGGCCCAGTGGGTCGCATCCTGGGTCGCGTTCCAGACGTATGCGGCATAGAACCAATCGTCCGACGTTCCGCAGTTGGACCGACGCCAGACGAGACGAGTCTCGACGCGCGTGCCGCCACGTGAGAACTCCTTCCACAGCTTGGTTCCGACCGGGAACTGCCAGAAGTCCATGTCGCTCGTATCGATCTGCGTGCCGGGCGGCAGATAGACCCAGCGCTTCTTCGTCGCCGTGTCGCTGTACAGCTCGAACTGCGGCGCGTACTCGCGAATGCCGGGCGCGATCTGGGCGCAGCCAGCATCCAGGCACAGGCCTGTTTCGGCGAGCGTAGCCAGCTCGGTCCTGTCGGCTACGCACACGTAATCATCAACCGGGCTATCCCCAGTCGCGGCGTCGACCTTGGTCGCGCCGTCCTCACCACATGCACAGAGTGCTGCGAGCACCCAGAGTCCCCGTCGCATGGGGCCCATTGTACGTCAGGACGACGACGACTCGGGGGTCTTGTCGGGCGTCGGATTCATCACGGGGCGCGAGATGCGGTTGAACGCGGCCTCGAGCGCGCGCACGACTTTCTCTTTGGTGCCGACGAGGTCGCCGTGCATGTGACAGCCACCCGCGCCGGGATGGCCGCCGCCGCCGAGCGTCATGCAGACCTTGCCGACATCGATCCGCTCGCTGCGCGACCGCATGGACACCCGCACGCCACCGCCCTTGGCGCTCGTGAGCAGCACGCCAATCTGGACGCCGTCGACGTTGCGCGCCCAGTTGACCATGCCCTCGATGTCTTCCCACGACGCACGCGCACCCTCGACCATGTCGGTCGTGACGCTCAGCACACCTGCACGTCCCGCACAGTACAGCTCGAGTGTCGACAGAACGCTACCGAGCAGGCGCAGCTTGCCGGGACTCGGACGTTCCTCGAGGCTCGCCGCAATCGTCGCGGGCACGACGCCGGCGCGGACAAGCTCGGACCCGACGCGCAGCGCCTCGGCGTTGGTGTTCGCATGACGAAACCCGCCGGTGTCACTGATGATCGAGACGTAGAGCGGAACGGCGGCCTCCGCGGTGATCTTCCAGCCCTCGCGCACGGCGATGCGGTGCACGATCACACCCACGGCCGCCGCGCTCGGATCCCACACCGCGATGTCACCGAACGGACGACCGCTCGCGTGATGGTCCAGCGTGATCAATGTGCCGCACACTTCAGGCGGTGGCAGCGTGTCACCGAGGAGCGAGATGTCTGCGCAATCGACGACGATCGTGCAGTCGAACCGCTCGTCGAACGACATCGTGTGGACGGTGGTCGACGCCAGCGGCAGCCACTTGTAGCGGCGCGCGATCGGATCGACCGAGTAGATGACCGCTTCCTTGCCGAGCGCGCGCAGCATCGACGCGAGACCCGCCATCGAACCCGTCCCATCGCCATCGGGGCGGCGGTGACTGGTCAGCAAGATCCGCTGCGAGCTGCGCAGCTTGTCACACGCGAGCGCGAGCGCCGTCTCGACGTCGGGCAGCTTGGGAATCAGCTCGGTGGTGCGGCCGTCGGTGCTCACGACTCCGGCCCCGGCTTGGGGGAAGGGGCTGGGGAAGGGGGGCCCGGGTTCTCGTCCTCGCGAAGTGAGGACGGCTCGACAACCTCAGTCTTCGGCGTGGCCGGCACCGGGTCCCCGATCTCGCGACCCGCCGCACGAGCGCGCTCTTCGTCTTCCTTGACGATAGCGCGCAGCTTGGCGCCGACATCGATCGACGGATCGAGCGTGAACCGCAGCTCCACCGCCCGCTGCAATGACAGCCGGCGACCGAGCGGACCGCGCAGGAAGCCGGCCGCCTTCTTGAGGCCCTCGATCGCGGCATCTGCCGTCGCATCGTCGCCGACGATCGAGATGAAGCAGTTCGCGACCGACAGATCGACATTGAGCTCGACGCGCGCGACGGTCAGCATCGTCGGCGCGTGCACGCGTGGATCGCGCACGTCCGCGGAGATCATCTCGGTGAGCGCGTCGCGGATGTTGTGTGCGAGCCGCTCGCGGCGTGCGCCGTTCTTACCAGGGCTACCAGGCATTAGTCTGTCCCCGCCTGCTCTCGCCACTCGTCGGGGATGAAGTCGTCGCCGCCCTGGGCCTTGTCGCCGGTACCGGTGCGGTCGTCGATCGGCGTGAACGGTACGGGCTCGCCGTCAAAGGTCGTCACGTCCTTCGCGATCGCAACGATCTGTGCGCCACCCGCGCCCAGCGCTATCCGTACGACGTCGTCAATGACTTCCATCGCCTTTGCGCGGTCCGCGCTCGTGACCGCGCAGCCAAGCTCGGCGCGCTGCCAGCTATCCTGGCCGCCGACCTCGCTGAGCGTGACACTCGCGCGGTCGCGCACGCGGTCCTTGATGCGGCGCAGAACCATCCGCTTTTCCTTGAGGGAATGGCTCTGATCGATCACGAGACTGATCTTGGCCATACCGACGTACACAACTCACCCTAGCACCTGTGGCCCAAAGGCGGCCCCGGCAAAGCGAGGTTGGATCAGAGCTTCGCGGCCTCTTCGATGATCTCGAACGCCTCGATCACGTCGCCGGTCTTGAGCTCGTTGTAGCCAGCGATCATCACGCCGCACTCGAAGCTGTTGCCGACCTCACTGACGTCGTCCTTGAAGCGACGCAGCGAGCCGACCTTGCCCTCGTAGATCTGAATGGCGTCACGGAACACGCGGAGGTGAGCCTTACGAGTGACCTTGCCGTTGGTGACCATACAGCCAGCAACCATGCCCATCTTGGGGATGGAGAAGGTTTCGCGGACCGACAGCGAACCCATCGG
>JAYVWH010000411.1:0-13393 GCA_043786265.1 Kofleriaceae bacterium
CGTCGAGAACATGATGCCGGTGCGGTTCGACTCCGAGAAGATCAAGGACCAGCCCGACATCGCGCTCGTCCTCGTCATCGACCGTTCGGGCTCGATGCAGGGTCCGAAGCTCGAGGCCGCGAAGGAATCCGCGCGCGTGACGGCAGAGGTCCTGTCGCCGAACGATCAGATCGCCGTCGTCGCGTTCGATAGCGAGGCGCAGGTCTACGTGCGCCCGACCTCAGCGCGCAACCGCACGCGGATCTCCGCTGACATCTCGCGCTTGCAATCGGGTGGCGGGACAAACATCTTTCCCGGGCTGAAGGAAGCGTTCGATCTCCTGCAGGGCATCAACGCCAAGGTGAAGCACGTCATCCTGATGACCGATGGTGAGGCGCCGGCGGACGGCATCGCCGAGCTCGTGCAGGACATGAAGGCGTCACGCATCACGGTGTCCGCCGTCGGTGTGCAGGGCGCCGACAAGGCTCTGTTGCAGATGATCACCGAGAACGGCGACGGCCGTCTCTACATGGTCGAGGACATCGGCTCGCTGCCGAAGATCTTCATGAAGGAGACGCAGGAGGCCCAGAAGAGCCAGCTCGTCGAGGACTTGATCCATGTCCGCATCGCGAAGCGCGTCGAGGCGATCGAGGGTACCAACGTCGAGAACGCACCGCCACTCCACGGCTACGTCACGACCAAGCCCAAACCGACGAGCGAAACGATCCTGATCTCGGACCTCGGCGAGCCGATCCTCGCGCGCTGGCGCTACGGCGCCGGGACCTCGGTCGCGTGGACCTCCGACGTCAAGAACCGCTGGTCGACCGATTGGATCCGCTGGGGCGGCTATCCAAAGTTCTGGGCGCAGGTCGTGCGCAGCTCGATGCGACGCAAGGTCTACGACAGCTACGACCTCTACGCGAAAGTCGCCGACGGTCGCGCACAGGTCGTCGTCGACGCGATCGACAGCGGTGACAAGTTCGTGAACGAGCTCGAGACCGAGCTGCAGGTGATCGACCCCGCGAACAACAAGCTGTCGCAGAGCATCCCGATGGCACAGACCGCCGCCGGCCGCTACACCGCAGACTTCAAGATCCAGAAGTACGGCAGCTATCTGCTCAAGGCCGTGCACAAGCGCAACGGCCAGACGGTCGCCGAATCCCTGGGCTCGGTCGCCCTCTCCTACCCCCTCGAGTACCTGCGTACGACCGCGGACACCGAGCCGCTCCGTCATGCCGCGCAGGTATCCGGCGGCCACGACCAGGCCAAACCCGCGCAGGTGTGGGACGCAGCCGGCGAGAAGGTCCCGTACACGCAGGACCTGTGGCCGTACGCGCTGCTGGCCGTCGTGGTGCTGTTCATGCTCGACCTCTACGCCAAGCGCGTTCGTTTGTTTGGCTACCGCACGATCAAATTCGCGTAATTCCTGGCCCGCAACCGGCAACGCGTGCGCGGATCCGAGCGTGCTATCCTGCGTGTCATGGAGCGCTTGAACCTGACACTCGACGAAGGAACGTCAGGAGCGCTTGCACGGCACGCGAAAAAGGAGGGCAAACCACGCGCGACGCTTGCCCGTGAACTGATACAGGAGGCGATCACGCGGCGCGAGACTCTCGACGCCCAGCGCCGGCTTGCTCGGGATTACGCCGCCGGCCGTGGCGACGCGAAGGAGATTCTGGCGGACCTCGAGGTAGCTCAGCTCGAGCTCCTGGACGACCGTGAAGCCTAGGAGGAAGCGGCTCCTTCGGACCGGCTCGGCAGCGCAGACCGCCGGCGACCCGGATCCGATCCGTCGAGGGGACATTCTGTGGATCTGCTGCGACCCCTCGGTCGGCGCCGAACCTCGCAAGACGCGTACGTGTGTCGTCGTCTCCAACGACATCGCGAACAGGTTCGGACAAGCGATCACGGTGATTCCGACGCAGGCCTACAGCGCGGAGCGTGCAGAGCGCGCGTACATGGCGGACCTTCGCGCTCCGCGGTCAACCCTTGCAGAGCAGCGTGTCGCTAACGCATCCATGGTGATGAGCTACGACCGCGCCCGTGTGACCGGACGCGCTGGAAGGGTCGGGCCTCAGACGCTCACGGCGATCGATCGCGCGCTCGCGATTCACCTCGCTCTCGCGACTTGAGAAGGCCAGATTACTTCGTGCGTGAACCGTTTGGCGATCAAGGAGATCGTATCGCGCGACCAAGAGAACGCTGCCGGGTCACGGTTTCAGCGCCCCGAGAGCTCCGCGTATGCGTCGCACAGTGCGTCCCACATCGGGAGATCGAAAGCGTTGCGCTTCGCCGCCCGATCGAGGCCCATCACGAGAACGTGTCCGCGGCGCTCGCGAGAGATGCTGCCAGCTGTCATACGGCGCAGTGTACCAGCGGACTAGAATCGCTTCGCGATGCGCACGAAGCCGGTGAGTCCGATGATCGCCGGATCCTCGACCTTGTCGGATCGCAAATTTGTAGTGCGCAGCACGTGCAGCGTCGCGATACCGAACCAGTCGCGCTTGAGCCGATAGAACACCTGACCGCCGATCTGGAACAGCGTGTTATTCGACGTGCCGTAGCAGTCGGCGACGTTCATCGGCACGCATCCGAGATCTTTACCAAGGACGGTGTCGCGCACCTGGGAGAACGACGCCTCCCCTTCCCACTCGCCGCGACCATCGGAGATCTCGCGCAGCACGAACAAGCGGCCGGTGAACAGCACGCTGCGCTGATACGCGAGCTGGCCGACGGCGAATGACTGCGCCGCGTCGATTCCGATGCGTGCGCCCTTGATCGAGCGACGGTCGACGATCGAGCCCCACACTTCCACGCTCGACGCGCCCGGAAGTTTGACGATGGTCGGAGTGTTCATCGCCGGTGACCGCAGCTCGAACTCCGGGCGAAACCGATAGGAGATCGCGGTCGAGATCTCGAATCGCTGCTGATTGCCGAGCCCTGCCGAGATGCCAGCGCGCGCGGTGTTCGTCGCGATGCGCTGGATGTACGTGTCGCTCTGAACGATCGAACCACCGTTGCCGGTCTCGTCGGGGGTGTTTAGATACGAGCCCGCCTGGACAGCGAGCGTCTCCGTATCGACGCGGTGAAACGCCGCGGTCAGGCGCAGCCGGGGATTCGGCTTGAAATTGACGCCCGCGGACAGGTTCGTGAGCTGGATGCGCGAGCTGCTCTCCTGCGCGGCGCTGCCGAGAACGTCGACGAGGATGTAGTGGTAGACGTCGAGCTTGGCGCCGCTACGCAGGTAGCCGTTCGTCGTGAGGTAGACGCGCGGCTGCTCCTTCTGCAGCGGATACTGCAGCACACCACCGAGCGCGCCATAGGCATTGACCGTGCGGTAGGCGCCACCGAACCCGCCGGTGAGCACGAACCGACCTGCGCTCTGCCCCATCTCGTCCTGGAGCGGCTTGTAGTCGGAGGTCACGCTGCGCGAGCCGCGCACCGGATACAGACCACCGAAACCGATCAGCGTGAGCTTCGCTGACTTCGCGTAGTCCACGCGTATGCCGTCGAACTTGATCCCGCCGAGATCGGGGATGAACTGGCGGCCGATGAAGACGTCGCTGCGCTTGCCGCTGTGGATCAACCACATCTCGCGAACGTCGAGCTCGTTCTCGCCGAGCAGACCGGACTGGATGTGGTTCGCCGGGGTCTTCACCGTCCCGCCCACCGAGACATCGTTACCGGGCTGACCGACGAAGCGGCCGCGCACGTCGATGCGCGCCTCCCAACGGCTCGCGCTGATGTGGCGGAAGTCGGTCTGCAGGCGCAGCTCGGTGAACAGCCGCTTGGGGCCCGTGTTGCCACCGATCGCGCCGGGCATCGCGAGGTTTGGATAATTGCCGCCGGTCTCGCCGTAGAAGAACGAGCTCGACGCGATGCTGCCCTGTACGAGCGTCCCCTTCGCGGTCTTCTCGGAATCAACCTTGTCGACGAAGAAGCGGTCGCGCTCGAACTCGTTGAGCTTCTTCTCCGTGCCCTCGTCGTGACCGGTGAGGTTCTGCTTCTCGGGCAGCCCGTCATCGTCACTCGCCTCTTCTTCGTCGTCGGAGCCCTTGCCGGACGACTCGTCGTCCTTGCTGGTGTCCTCTTCGTCGTCGCTGCCGCTGTCGTCGGCGCTGGATTCCTCGCTGTCTTCGTCGTCGTTGTCGCCCTTTGCGAGGGCCGGGTGCGTGGATGAGAACAGGACGAGCGCGGCCGCGAGCGCACGCCTCATCGACACACCGAGTCGCGGCCGAATGCGTACACGCCCTGCGCCGGTTTCCAGTAGTTCGGGTTGTGGCAGTTGCCGCAGGTCGTCTGCGTCGTGTGGTCGACGCTCGACCGCGTGAGCGCACGCGCGGCGTCATCGCGGTGGCAGCTCGCGCAGTTCGCGGCGAGGCCGATGAAGTTGCCGCCCTTGTGGCAGTCGTAGCAGCTGAACGTGCGGTGCAGGCCGGTCAGGTTGCAGCCGACGCGTGCATGATCGAAGCGAGCGGGCGTGAACGACCACTGCGTGTGGCACTCACCGCAGCGCGGCGACAGCGAGTTGTTGTGGATGTCGTCCTGCCTATGGCAGTTGAGGCACAGGTTGCCGGAGCCCGCGAGCGGACGATTGTCCTTGTGGCAGCGCTCGCACGCCATGCTGTCGTGCATGCCGCGCAGCGAGAAGTCACCCACGTCGTGCAGCGGCTTGACGTCGACGAACGTCTTCGTGGTGTGGCACTGCTCGCACGCGGTGCCGTACTGGCCCTTGTGCACGCGCGGCTCGGGGTGACAGCCGAAGCACGTGGTCGGGCGTGGCTTGAACGTGACCGACGGGTGACAGTCCGCGCACCGGACGTCGAGGTGTTTCCCCTCGAGCTTGAACGCGGCCATCGTGTTGTGGTTGAAGATGTTCTCGCCGGTCTCGACGTGGCACTTTTCGCACTTGTTGCCGAGCCGGCCCTTGTGCGCGTCGTCCTCGGCGTGACAGCCCTCGGCCGAGCACGTCGCTGGCGCTTCGGAGAACTTGCGCGCCGGGTGGCAGTCCTCGCACTTGTTCTTGATGTGCTCGCCCTTGAGCGGGAAGCTCTTGACCTCGCCCTCGGCGTCGTCGGGGAACGGCTCGTTGTGGTCGAACTTGAGGGCCTCCCACGTGCCTGACGAGTGACACGCGACGCACTCCTCGCCGAGCGTGCCCTTGTGCAGCGAGTCCTCGTGGCACTTGCCGCTCGCGTTGCAGTCCGACGGGATCTTATCGAACGTGGTCGAGCCCTTCTTCTTGCGACCGGTGTGGCAGTCGCCGCACGGCACGCCCTTGTGGCCTTTCACGAGTGGGAAGTTCGAGCTGGGGCCGTGATACTTCTCCGTCAGGCTCTTGTAGTTGAACTCCATCTTGCCAGCGTCGCTGTGACAGCCACTCGCGCCGGTCTTCGCGGTGCACGAGTTGTTCTTGTACTGGCCGTCGTGCACGTTCTTGTGCTCGTGGCAGTTCATGCACTCGACCTTGCCGTTCGCCTCGACGATGTTCGTGAACTTCTCGAAGTCAGCCGGCCCCTTGCCGCGGTGACACGCGCGACACGCGATGTCGCCATGCTTGCCGGTCAGGTTGAAGTTCGTGTTGCGGCTGTGATTGAACGCTTTAGGCGTGAACTTCGGCCCGCCCGATGGATGGCACACGCCGCACTTTGGCGTCGGTGAGCCGAACTGGCTGAACCGATCACCGTGCTTGTTGTCCTTGGCGTGGCACTGCTCGCATGCCCCGGTCGGCTTGCCCTCGCCGAGCGCCTTGGTGTGGCAGTTGTAGCAAGGGACGGCGCGGTGGGCGGGACCGAGGTCGAACTTGGTCTTCTCCGTGTGGTCGAAGTTTTGCTGCTTGAGCGTCTTGAACGTCGGCGAGTGACACCACTCGCAGTCGCGCTTGCCGAACAGATGGCCGTCGTGCGTGCTCTGGTGACAGCCGGCGTTGCCGCAGCTGTCGGGTCTGGCGAACGGCAGGTTGAACACGCTCTTGGGGTGGCACTTGCTGCACGCGACGTCCTTGTGGCTGCCGAATAACGGCATCGCCGCGTCCTTGCGGTCGTCGTGGTTGAACTTCTGCGACGCGGGCGACTTCGCCGGCTTCCACACGCTCTCGCCGTGGCAGCGCTCGCACTGCAGCATGTCCTTGCGATCGAACTTGTGCGGCTGATCGTTGTTGTGACAGCCGGCGGAACCGCACAGGCGATCGGTGCCCATGTAGACATTGAGGCCCTGCTTGTTCTTCGCCTTGTGGCAGTCCTCGCAGTCGGTCTGCGCGTGCTTGCCATTGAGCGGCCAGCCGGCCAGGTCGTGGTTGAACCCCTTCTGACCGCCGGGGACGGACTTCCACCCCATGATGTCGTAGGTCTTACCCTTGTGATCGAGGTGGCAGGTCTTGCAATCCTTGCCCTTGACCGTCGCTGACGCGTGGAAGCCTTTGCCCTGCACGATGCGACCCTTGAGGTCGTTGTGGTCGTGACAGTTGAGGCACTTGTCGTTCGACACGTCCTTGCTGCCGTCGACGTGACAGTCGTTGCAGTGCGCCTGATCGTCGAGCGCGCCGTGGCTGTTGGCGAGCGGTCCCGGCGAGCTCGCGAAGAAATCGCCGGCAAGCGCCGGGCGCACGCAGACCCCGAGCGCCACGATTACAACGAGCGCGCGCAGGGTCATGGCCACCGTGGACACCTTACCAGGCACGGCTCCACGCATCCCAGATATGGAAGGCCGAGAAACCCGTGAGCAAGATCGTGAACGGGACGTGGACCTTCTTCCACGAATTGAGCAGCAGCTGCGCCTTCGGTGCGACAACTTGCCGCCGGGCGATGACGATCAAGCGCTGCGTGCGGCGCGACAGATCCTTGCGTGTACGGCGGTCGTCGACGCCGAGCTGTTTGAGCCGATGGCGGCGGCGGTACGAGCCAATGAAGGGGATCCGCGCGAAGTCCTGCGCGAGCAGCCACAGGAGCGCATAGATCACGCTGCTACCGGTCGCCATCTTCTGCGCCTTCGCGCGCTGCTCGGTCAGCTCGCGATCGAGCTCGGCGATCGCCACGGGCATGCGTGGGCGAGCGTTCTCGTACGCGCGCTGATGATCCAGCTCCTCGAGCTCGACGCCCGACGACAGCTCGGGGACCTGCGTGTACAGGTACCGGCCGAGGAAGCCGCTGACGACGACGATCACCATGCTCCAGAACGCCGCGGACACCCACGTGTCGAGCTTGAGCGCCGAGTGCAGCGCGACGAACATCGGGCCGATGGTCCCCGCCATCAGGTGGAAATCGAACCACATCGTGTTCGAGGCCATCCACCGGAACAGCTTCACGCGCCGGAAGATCGGATAGATCGCCGCGATGATCATCAGGCCGACCCCGATCAAGCCGGCGTAGACCGACAGCCCCGGCCCGCCCCGGTACGTGATCAGCTCGAGAATCGCGTCGTCGGGCAGGTCGGCGTACTGCACGTTCGCCTTGAACTGGCTGAACTGATAGCTCATCCCCTTGGCGTACAGACGAAGCAGCGCTTCGCCGGTGAACACCATGAACGTGAGCAGGCCGACGACCCACATGACCATCGGCGCATAACGGCCGCGCTTGACCTTGGCCAGCCCGCCCGAGCGGACGTCGAGGCCTTCCGTGAATGGCATCACCGGCAGCACTTCCTTGCGGTCGCGCTTGGTGAGGTCCGTATCGAAGCCGTGACGCGCGAGCTGCGCCATCGCCGGCGAGCGCTCGCGGAACAGGTCGTAGGCATTGATCTCGATCAGCGATCCGGTCGGGCACGCCGACACGCACGCCTGATCGCCGTAGTCAGCGCAGTGATCGCACTTGTTCGCGATGCGGCGGGCGCGCGCGACGCGGCCCGTACCAGCGCCGAACTTGAGCGCGTCCTTCTTCTCGAGCCGCTTGAGGAAGTCTTTCTTGAACGTCGGCGCGTCGGGTTCGACCTCCACCATGTCGATCGCGCCGTACGGGCACGCCTGTGCACACGCGGTGCAGCCGGTGCACGTCGACTCGTTAATGACGACTTCCTTCTTGGCCTCGTCAAACTTGATCGAGTCGTACGCACACGGATCGATGCACCGCTGATCGGTGCACGTACGGCACGTGTAGATGAAGTCGAGCATGCCGAGCTGATAGCCACCCAATGTCAGCCGGCGTGCGCCGTAGCGCTCCTCGCAGGCCTCCTCGCACAGCTTGCAGTCGATGCACAGACCGAGCTGGCGCACGCGCACCATCTCGCCCGAGACGCTGATGCCCTGGCGGACGAAGAAGTCGAGCAGCTCCTGCTTGACGCCCGACACCCAGGCCAGACGCTCGCGCGACACGGACAGTGCACGGCGCAGGCGCGCCTCGAACGACGGATGGCGCACGGCGAGCTCGGCGATCCAGAGGTGATCGATCGAGATCAGGATCGAGGGTGCTGTCGTGTAGAACGCCATCGGCTGGCCGCGCGCAGCGGACAGCGCGCCGGAGTTGAACAGGTCACCTTCCATGAACAGCGCGACGTTCTTGAGTGCGATGCGCGCCAGCGGTGGCGGTTTGATCAGCGACTCCTCCTCGCGCTCTTCCTTGGTCGCGTTCTCGTGCTGGAGCTGCTGCGTACGGCGGTCGGCGAGCTCTTGCTCGACGAACACACCGGCCGACACCTGACCGCGCGCGACGTAGATGACCGGCGCGGGCTGACCATGCGCGAGGCCGATCGGATCGAGGACGAACATGTCGCGCTCGAGCTGACGATGCGCGATGCCGCCCTGGGTCATCGCCGCGATCAGATCCGGATCGGGAATACCTTCGAACAGCGGTAGTCCGCGGAGCAGCGAGTACGCCTTCTCCAGGCCGGGTGGTACCATCGCCGCCGAGCTCGGGGCTGCTTGTTGAATAGCCAAGGTCGACTTCTTGCCGTGGAACTGCGCAACGAACATGGGCCCGTCGTCGCATCCAAAGCAAACAACGAGCCCGCCCCGTTACAGCCCAGTTAACGGTTTGATTCTATCAGGATGCGCGTACGAGTTCAGGGTTTGGCGACGGTTGACCCGGGATTGATCTCCCCAGTGGGAATCTTGCGCATCCTTGCGATCTCGCTCGTTTTAAGTACCAACGTTGCGCACTCGGGGGATTTCGTCCCGACGAAGGTCGATCCGGATCCCCCCGAGCGCGGCGTTCCAGCCGATCCACGAGTGGCCGAATCGACGGCAGCGAGCTGGAATCTCGACGGGTTGTACCTTTGGCTCGGGCCCATCGGCGCCGCGACCCGCATCGAAGGAATGTGGGACTCGACGGTCGGCGGTGACCTCAGCGTGGTCCGGATCCGCGAGCGTGACCTGGTGGGGGCACTGGGACTCAGTGTCGGAGCCAGCCGGTGGACCGAGCGCGGGGGTGGGCGACTGTGGGCCGATGCGATCGCGGGGACCCGGATCGGCCGGATGGTCGGTGTCTCGGCGGGACCGATCCTCGAGCTGGACGAGCTGTCCCATCCGCGGTTTGGCGGTTCGGTCGGCGCCTGGGTGTTCCTGGGCGTGACGCCCTACGTTCGGGTCGGGATCGTCGACAAGCTTGGCGGATTCGTGGAGCTGGGACTGCACATAGCCCTGCCCGTCCTGCGCCGGCGCAGTTGACAGACGACATCGTGCAAGGTAGGTAAACGACCAATCGGGGCGTAGCGCAGCCTGGTAGCGCACTTGGTTCGGGACCAAGGGGTCGCAGGTTCAAATCCTGTCGCCCCGACTAACTGCGGAGAGACCCTCAAGGTCCTCCGCGGTGCTTTTTTCGGGTAGGGTCGATCCATGGTTGCAGGGATGGTTGCAGGGGCGGTCGTGTTGAGGACAAGTTCGAAGCTGTCTGTGCTTGTTGTCGATGACGACCCAGACATCCTTGAATATCTGCAGGACTTTCTGGGTGCCGAGGGGTTCGAGGTCACGACCTTGGCGGATCCCACGCTGGCGGTCGAACGCATCCGCGACGAGGTGTTTCACCTGGTCGTGCTCGACCTGATGATGCCGAAGGTCTCGGGCATGGACCTGCTTCAGCACATCCGCGCCGTCGATGACGACATCGCCGTGATCATCCTGACCGGGCATCCGTCGCTCGATACGGCCACTGCCTCGATCCAGCACGACGTGTCGGCGTACATCAACAAGCCGTTCACGCCCGCCGAGTTCCGCGAGGTGATCGCGCGGATCGCGAAGAAAAAGGGCCTCGTGCTGCGGCGCGAGGACGAGCTCCACGCGGCGATTGGCCGGCAGATCCGCGATCTCCGCAAGTCGCGGGGCCTGACGCTCAAGCAGATGGCGCGCCGCACGAACTTGTCGGTCTCGCTGCTGTCGCAGATCGAGCGCGCCGAATCGTCCGCCAGTGTTTCGAGCTTGTTCAAGGTTGCGACGGCGCTCGACGTTCGGCTAACAGATCTGTTCGGTGGCTACTAACGTCAAGATCGCGCCTTCGATCCTCAGTGCTGACTTCGGCCGGCTCGCCGAGGAGGTCGCCGCGATCGCAACTGCCGACTACGTCCACGTCGATGTGATGGACGGGCACTTCGTACCAAACCTGACGATCGGACCGGTCGTGATCGAGGCCGTCAAGCGCGCGACCAAGCTGCCGCTCGACGTGCACCTCATGATCGAGGATGCGGAGCGCTGGGTCGCCGCATACGCGAAGGCCGGTGCCGACATCATCGGCGTCCACGCCGAGGCGACGCCGCACCTGCACCGCACGCTCGGGCAGATCCGCGACCTCGGCAAGAAGCCGTGCGTCGTGCTCAACCCGGCAACGCCGCTCGAGGCGATCGAGTACGTGCTCGGTGACGTCGCGCAGGTGCTCGTGATGTCGGTCAATCCGGGATTCGGCGGGCAGAAGTTCATCCCGATCGCGCTCGACAAGATCCGGCGTCTACGCCGCATGCTCGACGAGCGCGGCCTCACGGTCGACATCGAGGTCGATGGCGGCGTGACCCTCGCGAACATCGCGGACGTCTGCGCGGCCGGTGCGAACGTCGTGGTGTCCGGATCGGGCATCTACGGCACCAAGGACCGCGCCGCGACGATCGCCGAGATGCGCGCCAAGGGCGACGCGGCCCGCGCCTAGCTCACACGCTCGACCACAATCGCCGCGCCGAGACCCGCCGCACCGCTGACCGCGGCGACACCGTAGCGTCCATTACGGCGATGCAGCTCGTCGACGACATCGAGCACGAAGTTCGTGCCCGTGCGCGCACCGGTCGCGATCACCGCCTCGCATGTCACGAGATCGCCCGGCGTCGATCCGCCGGTGCCCAGCACGCGTGCGTGCCGACGCAGATCCGCGCCGGCAAGGCAATGCGCGCGATCGGTCCTGCATCGACGTGCGCCGCATCGAAGATGTGCGCCTCGGAGCAGTCGCGGATCGTGTCGGTCACGTACGTGACGAGCCAACCGTCGTCCTCGGCACCACCGCCGCGCGGCGCCATCGGCGCTTCGCTCGCGTAGACACCGTCGGGATACGTGAACCGCTGCTCGGCGCCGGTCTCGAGATCCATGCGCACGATGCCATTGAACAGGAACCAGCCTGGCTTCGCCGTCATCGACCACACGTAGCGATGCTTGCGACCGGGTCGCGCGTAATGGATCGACGGGAACTCGCTGATCGTCTCGAACATCCGCTCTTCGCGGCACATGCCGGTGGCGAGGTCGAGCCGCCAGCGATGCGGACGCGCCTGCATCGAGTAGACATCGACCATCTTCTTGAGCGGACCGTACGGACCATCGGCGGGATCGGGGCGCGGGAACGGATCACTCTGGAAGTAACCGTCGAGGACGATCGTGTTGCCCTCCTCGTAGGCATTGATCCAGTGCAGCACGTACGTCGGCGCTGCCTCGAACCAGCGCGGCTCGCCGCCACGGCGCGGCACCACTGCGAATCGCGACGGCAGATCCGGACGCCAGCGTGGCCGGTATGCACCCTGCGCGAGCAGCTCGGCATCCCAGAACAGCGGCAGATCGTTGAGCACGACGTAGTTCTCGGTGAACGCGATGTCGTGAGGCAGTCGCGCGCCGGGAAGCGCGACGTCGGCGTGGTGCACGCGCTGGCCTTGGCCGTCGAGCACGCCGAACCACAGCTGCGGCGCGGCCGTGCCGTAGCCGAAGTAGATCAGCTCGTCGGCGATCGGATCGAGCTTGAGGTGCGCCGACACGCCGCGCTCGGGGACCCAGCGGGCCGGGCCGCGCTGTTCGAGCGTCGCGGGATCCATCTGGTAGGCATCTCCGCACTGATAAAACGTGGTGAGCGCGGTGCCCGCGTGAACGATCACGTCGGTCGACGACGCGTCCTTCATCCGGCTGCGCGCGCCCCAACCATCGCGTAGCGACTTGGCCGGCGACTCGATGATCCCGGCCCACTGCGGCGCACCGGCCTCGAGCTCGGCCGCGAGTCCGGCCGTTTTCACGAACCGGTTCCTGTACCCGGCGCGGCCGTCGGCAAGTGACAGCGCGTGGACCATGCCGTCGCCGTCGAACGGATGGTACCGGCCGATCGCGGGCATCACCGGGTTCTCGGTGTTGCGCAGATAGACCCCGGCGAGGTCAGCGGGAATCGTGCCCTCGATCACATCGAGACGCTCTGCGTCATACTCGACGAACGTCGGCGACCAGGCGCCGGTGCGGTAGGGGTGATCGTCGTCGGCGGGTAACCGGTTCGGCAGCCTGCCGACTTCGCGAGCGGTCATCGCGTTCACGATAGCTGATCCACCGGGCCAATTCGGTTGTACCGTCCGGCCATGAGACGTATCGCCCTGCTCCTGTTCCCGATCGCCGCGTGTGGCAGCCCAAGTGGAACGGGTGACGATCAGCAGATGATGACCGACGCACCCGCGGGGCAGCAGCTGTGGAGCACGCTGATCGACAAGAACTGGACGCTCGCGCCGCAGGGCGAGGACACAAGGGACCTGCAGATCATCACGCTCGACCGCGACATCTACGTCGGGGGCATTCGCCCGATCGCTCCGGTCGGGACGCACCACACGCTCCTGTTCCGTGGCCTGTCGAGCATCAACGCGATCTATGCGTCTGGGATCGGCACCAACGAGATCATCTTTCCCGAGGGGAAGGGGTTCAAGTTCACCAAGGGCACACAGCTCGGCTTGCAGCTCCACATCTACAATACCAGCGACGACCCGATCGCCGGCCTGTCCGGCGTGGAAGTCCTCGAGGTCGACCCGTCGGCCGTCACCGAGGAGGTCGACATGTTCCTGCCCGGCCCCAAGGGCGGCCAGCTCGTGATCCCACCGAACGTCTCGACCCAGAGTGGCACGTGCACGGTCGGCGGCACGCAAACGCTGTTCGCCGAGTTCCCGCACATGCACCAGTGGGGCGTGCACCTCAAGACGACGTTGACGATCAGCGGCGTCGACCAAGTGCTGCACGACGGCGACTACACGTTCGAACACCAAGCGGTGAAGACGTTCG
>JAYVWH010000412.1:0-6248 GCA_043786265.1 Kofleriaceae bacterium
CTCGTCGCGCAGCCCGGCGCGCAGCTCGGCGACGATGTCGCGAGTGTGATCGGCGTGCGGTTCGTGCCGGCAGGTCGGATCCAGGGGTGCGATTGCGGCGAGGGCGATTTCGCGCCTGGCGATCGCGTGATGGTCGACAGCGATCGCGGACCGCGCCTCGCGTGGGTCGCGACGCCACCATCGCGCAAGGCGACGCGCGACCGCGGGCTGCGTCGCGTGATCCGCCGCGCGAACGAGATGGATCTGCGGAGCGATCAGAGCAGCGATGCAGAGCGCATCTCGGCGCTGCGCATCGCAAAGGACACGGCGGCCGCGCTCCGCCTGCCGCTCAAAGTGTTTCGCCTCGAGAAGAGCGGCAACAAGCTCACCGTCTATTACACGAGCGACGAGCAGCGGCTCGACCTGCGCGACTTCGTCCGCGATGTCGGTTCGGCCACGGGGTTGCGCCTCGAGCTGCGTCAGCTCGGTGTTCGCGACGAGGCCAAGGCGGTCGGCGGCATCGGATCGTGCGGGCTGACGCTGTGCTGCACGACTTGGCTGCCGGACTTCGTGCCCGTCTCGATCAAGATGGCCAAGGATCAGGGCCTCGTGCTGTCGCCGACGAAGGTCTCGGGTCAGTGCGGTCGCCTCAAGTGCTGCCTCGTCTACGAGCAGGCCGGCTACGCGGAGATGCGCAAGGGTCTGCCCAAGCTCGGCAAGCGGGTCATCTCGCAACGCGGTGAGGGCCGCGTCGTCGAGGTCGACGTCCTGCGCCAGCGCGTGCGCGTGTCGTACGGCGCCGGTGACACCGAAGTCTTGCCAGCGGCAGACGTCAAGCCGATGTTCCCGCCCGGCGGCAATCAGCGTGGCCCCGAGCGGGACGACGAGCCTGAAGCCGACGACCCGGACCCCAGCCTGCCCCCCTCATGACCTTCTACATCACGACGCCGATCTACTACGTCAACGACGTTCCCCACCTCGGCCACGCTTACACGACGATCGTCGCCGACGCGCTCGCGCGGTTTCACCGGATGCGCGGCGAGGACACGCGGTTCCTGACCGGCACCGACGAGCATGGTCAGAAGGTCGAAGAGGCCGCGAACAAGCGCGGTCTCACGCCGCAGCAGCTCGTCGATCAGGTCGCGCCGCGCTTCGACGAGATGTGGAGGACGCTCGGCATCACCGACTACCGGTTCATCCGCACGACGGACGCCAAGCACAAGCGCGTCGTCGCCTCACTCTGGCGAGAGATCCGCAAGCACAATCCCGAGGACATCTACCTCGCCACATACCAGGGCTGGTACTGCGTCGGCTGCGAGGCGTTCTATACCGAGAGCCAGCTCGCCAAGGAAGGCGACACCTGGATCTGCACGACGCACAAGAAGCCGGTGAACTGGCTCGACAAGGAGCGCAGCTGGTTCTTCCGGCTGTCGAAGTACGCGCAGCCGCTGCTCGACCACATCGAGGCCAACCCGGACTTCATCCGGCCCGAGCAGTACCGCAAAGAGATCGTGTCGTTCCTCAAGGGCGAGGTGCGCGACCTCTCGATCTCGCGCACGAGCTTTGCGTGGGGGATCCCCGCGCCGGAGTCGGACCCCGAGGGCCTCTCCCACGTGATCTACGTGTGGATGGACGCGCTCACGAACTACCTCAGCGATCTGTGCGGCGAGGACGGATCGATCGGCGGCCCCGAGGTGGAGAAGTACTGGCGGGATGCCGTTCACGTGATCGGCAAGGACATCCTGCGCTTTCACACGGTGTACTGGCCCGCGTTCCTCATGGCCGCGAAGCTGCCGCTGCCCAAGGCGATCTTCGCGCACGGCTGGTGGACGGTGCGCGGCGAGAAGATCAGCAAGTCGATGCCGGCGACGCGGATCGATCCGCTCAAGCTCGCGGATGCGCTCGCCGTCGGTCCGCTCGGGCGTGCGATCGGCATCGATGCGATGCGCTACTACCTGCTGCGCGAGGTGCCGCTCGGCCTCGACGGTGACTTCACGTTCGAGTCGCTGTTCGGCAGATTCAACGCCGAGCTCGCGAACGACCTCGGCAACCTGGTCAACCGCTCGCTCACACTGATGGCGAAGAGCCCGCTCCATCCCGCCTACGAGGTCTCGCAGGCCGAGGTCGAGAAGCACGCGACGATCGGCAAGGTCGCCGAGGAGGCGATCGCGGCCGCCACCGCGGAGTACCAGAACATGGCACCGAGCAAGGCGCTCGAGGCCATCTGGAAGCTGGTGCGCGAGGGCAACCGCTACGTCGATGCCACGCAGCCGTGGGCGCTCGCGAAAGATCCGACCAAGAGCTACGAGCTCGCACACGTGTTCCACAACCTAGCGAACGCGATCGGCGTGATCGGCGGGCTCGTGACACCGATCTTGCCGACGACCGGACGCATGCTGCGCGAGTGGGTCGGGATCACCGGCGATGCGGCGACCCGGTGGCCGACGCCCGAGGACATGAAGGCGACCGTCGGCGTCGTGACCAAGGACATCAAGCCGATGTTTCCGCGGCTCGACGACGTGGCGCAGCGCAAGATCCTCGAGCAGGTCGTGCCCGGCGACATTGCTGCATCGGCGGCAGCCGGCACCGCCGAGCCTGCCAGGACCAAGCCCGCCAGAGCTGATGCTGCCGCGAAGCCGGACGCCGCGACTGCCGCGGCCGCGAGTGGTCACATCACGTACGACGACTTCGCCAAGCTCGAGCTGCGCGTCGGCAAGGTGCTCGAGGCAGTCGCGGTCCCCAAGAAGGACAAGCTACTCCACCTCCAGGTCGACCTCGGCGAGGCCAAGCCGCGCTCGATCGTCGCGGGTATCGCGCAGGCGTACAAGCCGGAGCAGCTCGTCGGCAAGCAGGTGCTCGTGGTTGCGAACCTCGCGCCGCGCAAGCTGGCCGGGCTCGTGTCCGAGGGCATGATCCTCGCCGCGGGCGACGACGAGATCCTGGGACTTTCCGGGCTCGATCGCGAGACTCCGCCGGGAACGCGAGTACGATAGCCGCGTATGGCCGACGCACGCCGTGCTCAACGCTTGGTCGTCAACGCTCCTGCCGTCGTCGAGTCGATCGGACAGGCAGCGATGGCGCTCCATCCCAATCTCGCGAAGGTCTTTCGTCGCGTGGATTCGGACAAGAGCTCGATCGGCACCAAGTTCCCCGCGGTAGTTCGCGACCTGTCGACCAACGGTGCGTTCATCGCAGGCGTCCCCCTGCCCTTGCTGTCGCGGGTCGCGATCAAGTTCGACGTCAAAGGCGTCGGCAACATCGACGCGATCGGCTGGGTGCTGTGGCAGCGCACTGAAGATTGCGATGTCCCCGCAGGCGCGTCGACGACGACGCTGCCGAAGGGATTCGGCGTGCTGTTCGAAGCGATTCCGATGGAGACCCGCACCGCGATCGCGATGCTCGTGACCTCGCTGTCGGCGAAGTGAAGACATTCCGGTTTCGCCCGCGCTACCGCGGGCTCGCGTTCACCGCGATGGGCGTCGGGGGGACGCTGACGGCAGTCGCGCTGGTTGCCCTCGGCGCCGCCCTACTGCCGCTCGCGACTGGGATCGCTGGTGTCGTGCTCGGCGGTGGCTACCTGGCGTCGCCGGCGTGGAAGCTCGAGGTCATCGTCGATGACGAGGGGCTCGAGGTCCGCTCGGCGAAAGCCCGCCGGTTCAAGCTGGCGTGGGGCGAGGTGGTCCGCGTGGTGGCATCGCCAACGACGCACACGTGCTTTGTCGACGGAGGGACGCCCGAGAAGAGCTTGATCGTGCCCGGTGACGGAGCGCCGGCGCCGTACGACATCGACGACAAGCCGGGCCTGTACGCGGCGATTCTCGAGCGGGTCGCCGCGGACAAAGTCCAGACGGTGACGACGCTCGAGGCCGCGAAGGCAGACGCCGCAGCAGCGAAACCTGCGTGATCTGCTAGGGTGCCCGTGCCGTGTCGTTCCTGTTCCCGAGCTCGACGATCACCTTCGAAGCCGCCTTGCGCGATGTCGCGAACGCCAGCCCGAAGGCGCGTGCGTTCGCCGCCCACGCGCTTGGCGATGTGACCGACGCAACGGAGAAGCGGCGCGCTGTCGATGCGCTGATGCGCGCAGTCGAAGACGACAACGCAGCTGTTCGCATGGAGGCGTGTGCCTCCCTCGGCGCGCTGCGCGAGCCCGGCACCCTCCCCGCACTGATCAAGCGACTCGACGACGGCGAGCCCGGCGTACGCCAGAACGCCGCGATCGCGCTCGGCACGATCGGTCACGCCGACGGCTTCGAGCCGCTCGCTGCGCGGCTGGCGAAGGGCCCTGCCGATCTGCGGTTTCAAGCGGCGACCTCGCTCGCCGAGATCGATAGCGTTCGTGCGTTCGAGCCCGTGCTCGCGGCGCTCGACGATCCGGATCCGCAGGTCATCGGTGCCGCGGCGCTCTCGCTCGGCGCGATCGCGAAGTCGGATCCGACGCGCAAGGAACGCGCGATCGCCGCGCTCCTCACGAAGACCGACCATGCGGACGCGAGTGCACGGTTCGACATCGCGTACGCGCTCGCCGAGCTCGGCAGTGATTCCGGCCGCGCCACGCTCGAGGAGTCCTGCACCGACGAGGATCGTGCATGGGATGCGGTCAGCGCGCTCGGTGAGGTCCGTGCTGTCGACGAGCTCACGCGCATTGTCGCGAACAAGAATTCGGCGGCGGAGGCGCGTGCGCTCGCGGCCGGCAAGCTGCTGTCGTTTGGCGTGACCGACACCAGCGCGCGCACCGTGCTGCTCGAATCGCTCACGTCGCGCAAGGGTCACGTCCGCGGGATCGCGGTCGAGCAGCTCGCCGAGGTGGGTGGGCCGTGGGCGAAGGCGCCACTCGAGAAGCTCGCGCGCTCGGGCAAGGCCGCCGAGCTCCTCGATGCAATCGCCGGAGCGTTGCGACAGATCGAGACGCGTCCGTGACGGTCAGCAAGGTCCGGCTGGCCGGACCGCGCAGCAGCGCCGAAGGCGGTGCGTAGCTTGCAGCAAGGTCCGGCTGGCCGGACCGCGCAGCAGCGCCGAAGGCGGTGCGTAGCTTGATCGAGCTATTCGATTCGCACGCGCACGTCGACGGTCCCGAGTTCGATGCGGACCGAGACGAGGTGCTCGCGCGTGCCCGCGCGGCCGGCGTGAGGCGCATCGTCGTGATCGGCGCCGTCGGTGATCCGTCAAGTGCCGAGCGATCGGTCGCTCTCGCCGAGCGTGATCCGGACGTGTGGGCGACGGTAGCGACGCACCCGCACGATGTCGAGAAGATGACGCCCGAGTGGTGGGCGACGCACGAGCGTCTCGCGCGTCACCCGCGCGTGGTCGCGATCGGCGAGACCGGGCTCGACTACTACTACGATCACTCGCCACGCGAGCTGCAGCAGGCCGCGTTCCGCCGGTTCCTCGAGCTCGCCCACGCGGTCGGTAAGCCCGTGGTCTGTCACATCCGCTCGCGTCGAGACGATGCGGCCGGATCTCCCGATGACACGGGACCCGATGCCCACGCGGACGCGCGCGCGATCCTCGCCGAGGGGCGCGCCGCCGAGCTCGGCTGCGTGATCCACTGCTTCACCGGGACGCCCGACGATGCGCGCGCGTACGCGGCGATGGGCTGTTACGTGTCGTTCTCGGGCATCGTCACCTACAAGACGGCCCAGCCGCTGCGCGACGCCCTGCCCCTCGTGCCGCGCGACCGGCTGATGATCGAGACCGATTGCCCGTATTTGGCGCCCGTCCCGCGGCGCGGCAAGCGCAACGAGCCCGCCTTCGTGACCCATACTGCCGAGCTGATCGCGCAGTGTTTAGGCATTCCTTTCGAGGAGTTGGCCCGGATTACTACGGAGAACGCCTGCCGGTTTTATCGCCTCCCCCCGGGGTGATCCTGCAGTTGACTCCCAACGATTTGGCCGGTATAGATTCGCTCCGTTTACGGGTCGCGCTTGCGCCCATTTCGATAAGAGAGAAGTCATGGCACTCAGGATTGGCCTGCTCGGCAAGAAGCTCGGAATGACCCAGGTGTTCGCGGAAGACGGCGAGGCCGTTCCGGTCACCGTGATCCAGGCGGGCCCCTGCCAGGTGGTCGGCACTCGCACCGTCGAGCGCGATGGCTACTCGGCGATTGTTCTCGGCTTCGACGAGAAGCCGGCACGTAGCGCGACCAAGGCCGAGCTCGGTAACGCCAAGGCAGCGAACGGCAAGCCGCAGCGCTTTGTCCGCGAGCTCCGCCTCGAGGCCGAGGAAGTCGCGAAGTTCACCGTCGGCCAGTCGATCGGACCGAGCGACGTCTT
>JAYVWH010000413.1:0-2798 GCA_043786265.1 Kofleriaceae bacterium
CTGGTACTGCTCGGCGTTCGTCTGCTTGTAGCGGAGCTGGCCACCGGCGGCGATCAGGCGATCCCATTTAGGGCCGACCGGCTCGGCGCGATCCGCGGCGTTGACGATCACGCGCACGCGCACGCCACGCTCGGCGGCCTTCGCGAGCTCGGTGACCAGGTCGTCGAACACGAAGTGGTGCATCAGCACGTCGATCGACTTCTGCGCCCGCGTGATCTCCTCCTTGATCATCGCGATCGGCTTGCTGCTCGGTGCGAACGCGACCTCGTTGTTGCTACACGCACCGGCATCGGCGGGCTTGCCGTTCCAGATCGCCGTGAAGTGACAGGTGAAGCCGTGAATCAACGGGTCGTCCTCGACGCTCGTGATCGCAATCGCGCTCTCCTCGTTGATCGACGTCCCGGTCGATGACCAGTTGTTGCTGCCCGTGATCAGCTGCAGCTTGTCGACCAGCATGAACTTCGCGTGCTGCAGGCCCGCGGGATTACCGCCACCCGCGATGAAGCGAACGTCGACCCCCGCGGCGGAAAGCCGCGAGGCGACCGTATCGGCCGTCTCCTGGCCTTTGTCCATCGCGACACGGATCGTCACGCCGCGCGTCTTCGCGCGCAGGATCGCCTCTTCGATCGCCTTGACGCTGAACGTGAAGTTCGCGATGTCGACCGATTCCTGCGCGGCGTCGATCAGGCCGACCAGCTTGGCGACCATCGGCGAGCGCGACTGCAGAAACGCCTTGTCGTCCGCGGTGCACACGTCGCAGTACGGCTCGTTCATCACGACGTCGATCGTGCGCTCGGATGCCCAGCCGTCCGCCTTGCCGCCGCCGCCCCACGGATCCTCGGGCGCCCCCGCGGTACTGCAGGCAGCGGTGCAAACTGCCAGCAGCAGTGACGGCAACAGTTTCGGGCGCATGCGCGTGTTTGTGCAGCCTGCGGGCCGTGTCCGGCGCTTGTCCGGTCGCGGGCTTACGCCTCGGTGGCGAGTCCAGTGGCCGGCTAACCGTCGAGCGATGTGCAGTGCTGCGCGTAGAGGTGCCCGGTGATGGTCCCCTCGGCGAACGTCAGTTGCACGTCGAACTTGAGGAACGCCCCGGCCGAATAGCTCACGTTCGTGAGCATCACCGATGTCGCGCTGACCGGTGCGATGCCGGTGAGCATGTCGCCCTTGTAGTCGAGGAACGAAGCTGTCGAGGTGGCGGTCGGTGCGGACATCGCCGCGACGCGCGGAATGATCAGCGTGTAGTCGGGGGTCGGCGAATTCATCTGCGGACAGCCGGTGAAGCCGCCCTTGTGCACTTCGACGTGTAGCGTGCCGTCGTTGGTGTTGACGCCGTAGCCCGCATTATCGAGCGTGCGGTTCGCCATGAACATCGCCGCGAGTGATGTGGTCATGTTGATCTGCTGGGCGTCGATCTCTTGCATCGCAGCATCCTGTTGGACCGGTGAGTCGTCACCGCCGCACGCGGCGATCGCGAGGAGTAAGAACAGGCGACGCATGGCTCATCCTACCTCGCGCCAGCGCCAGCAACTCTTGAGGTGATCGTTGATCAGCCCGGCGGCTTGCAGGTGTGCGTACATCACGGTCGAGCCGACGAACTTGAAGCCACGCTTCTTGAGATCCTTCGCGAGCGCCTCGGATTCTTTGGACGTCGCCGGGATCTGCGACGATTCTTTCCAGCGATTCACGATCGGCTTGCCACCGACGAAGCCCCAGATGTAGTCGTTGAACGAGCCGAGCTCGTCAACGAGCGCGAGGAACTGGCGTGCATTCGATACAGCACACTCGACCTTGCTGCGATTGCGCACGATGCCGGGATCGAGCAGCATCTTCTCGATCTTCGCTGGCGTGAAGCGCGCGACCTTTACTGGATCGAAGTTGGCGAACGCTTTGCGGTAGCCGTCGCGCTTGTTGAGGATCGTCGACCACGACAGGCCGGCTTGCGCGCCTTCGAGCGTGAGGAACTCGAAGTGCTTCTGGTCGTCACGCACGGGAACGCCCCACTCGCGGTCGTGGTAGCTCCACATGTCCTCACGCGCGGCCCAGGTGCAGCGCGTCCGTTGCTTCGCCATCCGGGCATTTGTAACGCGTTCGCGCGCTAAAAATCGAGATCGAACATCACGCGCGCGGTGACCTTCATCATGATCAGATCGTCGCCGGGAACGAACAGGCGCTCGTATGCGATCGCGAGTGCGGCACCGGGGAACACGAACCGCTGGCGCAATGCGCGGCCACCGAACGCGAAGCCGACGTGCACGCCCTGGTCGATGTCGCCCCAGTCGTTCTCCGTCGAGTGGCCGAGCCAGCCGGCCTCGTACTCGAAGTAGGTGTTCGTCAGCGTGTGGCGGTAGATGATGGGTGCCACGAGGTCGGCACCGAGCTGGACGCTCGAGCGCTCACCCATCGCATCCTTGGGGAACGACGCGCTCGCGCCGAGATCCGCACCGATGTAGATGCCGTCACCGTCGCCGAACATGCGGCCCAGAACCAAACGACCCGAGCCGCCGAAGTTGACGTCCTGGTTTTCGCCCTGACGCAGCGCACTCGAGTTGCCCCCACCACCCGCCGATATTTGCCACGTGCTCTCGGAGATCTGCCGGCCGGGGAACGGATTCTCGGGCTCGAGCCAGAACGGACAATCCATCGACAGCTCGTCGGCGCGCGCGAGCAACAGACGCACGCGATGCAGCACGAGCAGGTCGCCGACCTTCGACAGCTTCTTGCCGCGCTTTCGCCAGGCCTCGTCGACGGGGCCGCCGCGGAAACCGATCTCGCTATCGAGCCACTCGCGTAAGCCACGT
>JAYVWH010000414.1:0-5542 GCA_043786265.1 Kofleriaceae bacterium
GTCGCCGGAGGGCTGCGCACCATTGCGGTCGACCAGCTGCGTGCGCCCGTCGATGATCTCCAGGGCTACGAGCTCGATGCATTCGATCAAGGCGGGATGCTCCAGTATGTGGGATCGACCCTCGACATCCAGCCACTCGATCGGATGATCGGGTCCGATGCCTACGGGATTCCGGTCGGCACGCTCGGCTGGACCTTCCGCTGGTCCGCGCAGGTCCTCATCGAGACCGAGGGCGACTATGCGTTCGAGCTGGTCTCCTACCACGGGCACCGCCTGTGGATCGATGGCACCCAGGTCGCCAACAACTTCACCAGCAGCGCGACGACGACCACGACGACCGCGCCGATTCACCTCGTTACCGGCTGGCACGACGTGGTGGCTGATGTGACCAAGGAGGCCAGCTCGACAGTTGGCCAGATGAGCCTGACCGTAGCCTCCGGCCCGCAATGGGTTGGCCAGCCGATACCGAGCGATCACCTTCGTCCGGTAGTCGGACGAAGTGCACGCTGGGCGGAGGTCGTCAATACAGGGCTCGCGATCCCAGATGGAGCGTCGGCGACCCGCACGCTCGCGATCGAGCTGCCCGTCGGATTCGCACCCGATCTGATCGAGGTCGGCTACAGAATCAATCATCCGATCGATGCCCAGGTCTCTGTCGTGCTCGATCCGCCCCTCGGCGGCAACATCACGCTCCTGCCTGCAGGCGGAGCGAGCGGCGCTGGCAGCTACTTCGCGCACACCTCGGTGAGCGTTGGCGACTTCGGGATCACGTGGGGATTCATCGCCAGCGACAACACGGTCGACACCATGACCGGTGTGCTGGATCTCGCAGCCATAACGATGATCGGTCGCGGCGGCACCCTGCCGTTCCCGACCGCCGTCCGCTACGAATCTGCGGTGCGCGACCTGGGGAACGTCGTCGCCTTTGGAACGCTCACGTGGACCTCCCGGCAGGGCACGGCGTCCGTGCAGATGCGGACCTGTGACGCACCCGTGGCCTGTGCCGCCGAGCCATGGACCGTCGTCACCAGTGGTGCCGTACCATCGGTCACGGCGCGGCAGTTCGCGCAATACGCCGTCGCGATCACCACCGACGGTGATGTCCCCACCGCGTTCGACTCGTTCGAGCTGATCTACTCGGCGCGCCCCCAGTAGCTGAGAAGCTGGCGTCATGACGAAATGGTTGGTGCTGCTCACTCTCAGATTCTCAGTCGGCCCCGACGACCTCAGCGGCCGACGCAGCGAGGAGCGAAATGTCCAGCCAGCGATCGAGGCGCTCCTCGTTGCGCTCCGCCGTGATGCGTTCGCGCTGCGATGCGTCCACGGTGATTCCGCGGTTCGCGAGCACGCGCAGCACCATGCGCGCCTTGGCTTCCGCTCGCCCTTCCGCTCGCCCTTCCGCTCGCCCCTGCTCGCCACTCGCTGCGAGTGCCGCGGCCAGCACCGGGTTGCGCTTGGCCAGCAGTGCGCTTGCGACCGCGTCGTCCGCCTTCACGGCGCGGACGAGCGCGTCGATTGGCAGCGCGACAGCGAGAGCGGGATCTTCGATCGAGCCGGCGAGGTCGAGCCGGCTCCATGCATCGAGCTCCGTCGACCACTCGAACGCGCACACGCGCAGGACATCCACCGCGAAGACCCTTCGTACGCCGCGCGCGCAGAGCTGGCGTGCCTTCTTCGCGGCGTGGCCCTTTGATTCAGTGCTCACCACCTCGAACGAGAGCTCGTCGATCTGCCGGCGACCGGTCTCGGGATGAGGCGCGCGTGGGAACACGCTCGCGTCGGGCGCGCGATCGGTGTTCTCCGACAGTCGCATCAGCTGGTCGGAAGAAACCTCGAAGCCGTCGGCGACGTGTGCCTCGAGTAACGCGGAGATCTTGGAATGGCGGATGCCGTGGGGAGGATCTGCAGGCGGCACTCGAACGAGCTTTCCGTCGTCGATCTCGTAGCCACTCTCGGGCATGACGATGCGCTCGTCGATCTCCGGGAGCGGGGGACTCGCGCGGCTCGTGCGGAACGACATCCGCATCAGGATACCTCGCGAGGTGGCGGCGACATGCACTCAGATTCAGCACCGACGGTGCCACCACCACGTGCGTGTGATCTCGCGACGTTGCTCGCCCACGCGTCCGCTCACCGGCCTCCCGTGTCCGGCTGCCGGCGGACACGGACAAGCAATGCAAACGGTCGAGCGCGAAGGTCGACGAGCAGATTCGTCACTCCGACATCGATGCCGCCGTTGCTCAGACGTAGTCGCCGATCGCACTACTCGGCGGGCTCGCCCTCGCCCGTCAGGTTGTAGGTCTTCATCTTCGTGTAGATGCTCGCGCGCGAGATGCCGAGCCGCTTGGCGGCGGCCGCTGGGTTGCGATCGCGACGCAGTGCCGCAGCGATCGCTGCACGCTCGACCGCGCGCACGGCCTTGTCGGTGACGTCCCTGAGGGTCTCGCCATCGCCAAGGCGGTCGAGATCGATCGCCGGGATCTCGACGCGATCGGGCTCGTCGTGGACGCTGCCGCTGACCTTGCTCGCATCGAGTCCAAGCATCGCGAGGTCGTGAGAGCGGATCATCTCGCCGTCGCACAGGATCGCGGCGCGTGACAGCACGTTCTCGAGCTCGCGGATGTTGCCGGGCCAGCGGTAGCTCATGAGGCGCTGCAGCGCCTTCGCGGTGATCTGCGTCGGGTAGCGGGCCTCGTTGCCGGCGAAGCTCTTCGCGGCGCCACGTCGGCGCGCCAAGATGTGCGCGGCGAGGAGCGGGATGTCTTCCTTGCGCTCGCGCAGCGGCGGTACCTGGACCGGCACGACCGCGAGACGCCAGTAGAGGTCTTCGCGGAACTGGCCGCGCTGCACGAGCGCTTTGAGATCCTTGTTGGTCGCCGCAACGACGCGCACGTCGATCTGTACCGGGCGGTCGCCGCCGACGGGCTTGATCTCGCGCTCCTGCAGGACGCGCAGCAGCTTGTTCTGCACGCTCGCATCGATGTCGCCAATCTCGTCGAGAAAGATCGTGCCGCCGCCGGCCTCGCGGAACAGACCGCGGCGCGCGCGCATCGCACCGGTGAACGCGCCCTTCTCGTGACCGAACAGCTCGGCCTCGATCAAGCTCGGGGCCAGTGCGCTGCAATCGAAGGCGACGAACGGGCCATCGCGGCGCGGGCCAACACGATGGATCGTGCGGGCGAGCAGCTCCTTGCCGGTGCCACTCTCGCCGACGATCAGGACGGTGGCATCACTGGAAGCGACGCGATCGATCATCTGCGACAGCTGTCGCATCAGCGGCGATTCGCCGATCACCTCACCGAGGCCGCCGACGCGCTCGACCTCACCCCGCAGGCGTCGAACCTCGCGTGCGAGAGCGCCGTGTTGGATCGCGCGATCGACGACCGAGCGAATCTCGGGGGCCGCCGCCGCCTTGTGCAGAACGTCGAGGGCGCCCGATCGCATGGCGCGCACCGTGAACTCGACCGTGGGCTTCGAGCTCCAGATGACGACCACGGTGTCGGGCGCGAGCGTCCGCACCCGATGCAGAAGCGCGAGTGCGTTGTCGTCGTCATCCCCGAGGCCGGGATCGAGCAGCACGATGTCGAACGCGGAACCGGTGATCCGCTCGAGCATCGCGGGGACGGTGTCGATCGACTCGACGTCAAAGCCCGCGAGCGCGCCCGTCGCATGGCTCACGCCGGCTTTATCGGCGTCCGCGACGAGGACATGTCGGACCGCGGTGGACATCTTTCCAGTCTGTCCAACTGTCTAGACGGTGTCCACGGCATTGGACAAATGTCCGGACTGAACCACATCCAAGTATGTGAAACAAAATGTCCGCGGGTCTGGACAGACTTGGCGTCGCAGTTGCGTATTGAGATTCACGAGGAGGCTACGGATGGAGACCTCGCAAGACCTCGAACGCACTCGTGCCTACGTGAAGTCAGTCGCCATGAAGTACGTCCGCAACGAACAGGATGCTGATGACGTCGCGCAGGATGCACTCCTGCTCGCGCACCGCTACCGGGCTTCGTTTCGCGGCGAGTCGCGCTACTCGACCTGGCTGTATCGTGTCACGGCGACGGCTGCGCTGATGTTCCTGCGCCGCCAGCGCCGGCTCGCTCGGGAGATCCCGGCGAGTACCACGACGGATGAAGACGGGACGCCCTGGCTCGAGCGCCAAGCGGCTCCGACAGACACTCGCGCCGAAGTGATCGCACGGGCGGAGCTGGAGGACGTGCGCACGGCGGTCGCCGCACTCGGCGTTAAGTACCCGGCGGTGTTCTGGAAGCGCTACGGCGAAGGCCGCACGGAGACGGAGATCGCTCGGGATCTCGGAATCTCGGTCGCGGCGGTGAAGACTCGCGCGTTCCGCGGCCGCCAGGCTGCACTCCGCACCGCGGCTCGCTGAATCGACGCCCCCCCGCGCTACAGTGCGCGCGTGCCCAAAGCCGACCCGCTCGCCGACCCGGATGTTCCGAAGGGAATGTCGGTCGAGCTGCTCAAGGATCTTCACCTGCTCACGCGCGATGGCCAGCTCAACGCCGATGCCCGGCGCAAGCTCAAGCAGATTCGCCATCTCGTCGGCCTGTTACGCCCTGCCCTCGACGACACGCTCGCCCGCGTTACCGATCCGCGCATCATCGATTGCGGCGCCGGCAAGAGCTACCTCGGCGCACTGCTATACGAGCTCGTGCTCGGTCCAGCAGGCCGCGGATCGCTGACCGCCATCGAGGCACGCCCGGAGCTGTCCAGCCAGGCCGCCGATCGAGCTGCACGGTTCGGGCAGGATCGCTTCAAGGTCGCCACCGGCGCCATCGGCCAGTTCATCGTGGTGCCGTCACAAGCGCCCGAGAACGATGCGCACCGCCCGAACGTGGTCACCGCGCTCCACGCGTGCGACACGGCGACCGACGATGCACTCGTCCTCGCGATCGCGAGCGGGGCCGATCACGTCGCGGTCGTTCCGTGCTGCCAGGCCGAGGTCGCGCGGCAGCTCGAGGCCTCACGCCCCGACGATCCCGCGCTCGCGGCTCTGTTCGCGCATAACCTTCATCGCCGCGAATTCGGATCGCATCTCACGAACGTTGTCCGCGGCCTCACGCTAGAGGCCCATGGCTACAAGGTCACCGTGACCGAGCTCGTTGGCTGGGAGCACTCGGCAAAGAACGAGCTGATCCTTGGACGGCGCGTCAACCGCTTCGACCGCAAGGCGCGCTCGACGCTGCGCACGCTGCTCGAGCGCTTTGGCGTCGAGCCAGCCGTGATCCGCGAGCTCAGCGCGCGCGGGCTCGACCCGCGGATCGATCCGAGCTAGCGCGGCGTCTCGACGTACCAGTGCACGATCGGGGCGTCGATGTCGACCCGGACCGCGACGACAGAGCGGATCTCACTTCCCTCGCTTGGCTCGAGGTTCCACGCGTAGACGCGTCCACGATATACGCCCCAGTGCGGAACATCGAGCGATGCACCGCCGAGCTCACACGGCACCGATCGCGATAACGGCGCGCCGTGCTCGTCCTCGAGCTCGAACACGACGCGATGCGGTTCGCCGCACGCA
>JAYVWH010000415.1:0-3224 GCA_043786265.1 Kofleriaceae bacterium
CAATCGCGGTCTGCGCGATCGTCTCGTCGCGATTCCACGTCATCTGCGGATAGCGCTCTTTGAGGCTCGCGTAGATCGCGACCCACGAGCGACCGATCACATAGTCGCGGTCGTATTGCTCGAGCTCGATGCCCTGCCCGGCTGACATCGCGCGCACGAGGGCCTCGCCGCTCTCACGTTCCGTGTCGATCAGCGTGCCATCGAGGTCAAACAGAAACCCGCGAATCACCGCCCGAGTTTCCCACAGGGATACGCTCGGCCCAAGGTCCGCGGGTCGCTCGAAGACTCGCCCCGCGCTTTTTCAGGCCTGCGCTATCACCCGCCGATGATGCAGCCGTCGAGGTGATCGTACGGGTAATAGAACATGACGAAGAAGCACATCTCGTCGTCACTGCTCTCCCCGAAGGTCACCGGGTGGTCGTAGGGGTTGGCAAACGTGCACGTGAGATCGAACGTATCGGTCGGCGCGACCGTCTTGTCGAGCATGTCGAATGGGGCGTTGCCGAACTCCCACGGGTCGACCTTGTAGAACATCTCGGCGGCGCCACCGGCGGCCGTTCGGCTCAGCTCGATCTTGCTGCCGAGCTTGTGCATGTGCGGGAACACGCCAAACACGTGCATGTCTTTACCCGGGGCACAGTTGACCGGCAGCGTGTAGTTGGTCGCCTGCGCCGGGATATCGACCTGGTAGTTGCCGAACGCGTACATGCCGGCCGGCGTCAGCGACGCGACGTCGTGCTCGTAGCTGAGGTTGACGCCGCCGCGGATCACGAGCGGCTCGTCACCGGAGTTCTGCAGGTGGAGTTGGATGATGTACTGGGTCTCGGGCGCGATGATGAAGCCCGTGCCCGCGGGCAGGTCGAGCTCGTGGGCGCCAGTGCCGCTGACCCACAGGGGCATCCAGGTCTGCTTGATCAGCGTCGGACACTCGTGCGGCTCTTCGGGCTCGTTGCGCCCGAACGCCTGGAACAGTGCGAAGTGATGGATTCCGGGCGCGGAGATCTGCTCGACGCGCGTGATCCCGACGGATTCCGACGGCGAGTAGAACTGGTAGCACCAGTACTTCTCCTCGCCGGGCTGGAGCGTGAACGTCTGCGTGGCGAGCTGCTGGCCGCCGGCAGGCGCCGCTGGCTCGAGTGCCCCCTCGTCGCCGGGCGCGGGATCGCTGGTGCCGCAGCCCGTCAGTAGCCCACCCAGAACGCCGCCAACCCTCAATAAATGCAGTGCGCGCATGACTCTCCCTGTCTCGCGCCGGGTGTAGCCCCAGCTGTTGTGCAAGCTCAAGCACGAACTTGCAAACTCCGCGTAACCGCCGCTGTAAAGCCATGCACTGTCCCTGTGTCATGCTCGACGAGGAGTCTCCATGTTGAGGATCGTACTTGCGCTCGCCCTACTCACCCCTGCCGCGTGCGCTAGCCGCGCAAAGCACTCGGTGTCCCTCTACGAATCCGGCGACTACGCCGGAGCCATGCGAGCCGCCGACGAGGGCCTCGCCAGCCACCCCGACGATGACGGGCTGTGGGCCATGAAAGTTCGCGCCGCGCTCGCCCTCGGCGATGCCGCCGGTGTGGCCAAGGCCTATCAAGGCTACATCGATCACCGCAGCGATCTCGACAAGGAGCTGCTGACCGACCTCGCCACCGCGACGATCGGCCAGGCGCTCGCGTCGCCGTCGGTGAAGCTCAAGATCGCCGCGATCGAAGCGGTGGAACGACTCGAGCTCCACCCGTTGACCGATGCGGTCGCGGACCGGCTCGAAGATCGAGATGACCGGGTCGCCGCGGCCGCCGCCGTCGCCGTGCTCAAGGGCATCCCCGGCGCGGCGCAGATCGCAGATGATCTGACGCGCAGCGAGAATGCCGATGCTCGCCGCATCGTGATCGACGGCATCGGTCGCAAGGTCGGCAAGCTCGCCGCCGCGGATCTCGAGAAGGCCGCCAGTGACAAGGACGCGCGCGTACGGCGCGTTGCCGTGCGCTGGCTCGGCATGATCAAAGACAAGGACGCCGTCGAGATTCTGACCAAGCGCATGCGCGATCACGACGAGGGAGTCCGCGCCGCTGCCGCTGGTGCACTCGCTCGCATCGGCATCGGCAACCTCGCCGACCTCGGCAAGCAGGCGCTCGCCGACCACATGCTGTCGGTCCGGCTCGCCGGCATCGATCTGCTCGTCGCAGCCAAGCGCGATGCAGAGCTGGTCGCGCTCGTCGACGACAAGGACCCGATGGTGGGCCTTGGCGCCGCGATCGCAGTGAAGGGCGCACATCCTGAGCTCGCGCAGAAAGCGGTCGATCGCGCGCTCGCCGCCGAGGAGTGGACCGCGCGTGCGGGTGCCGCGAACATGATGCGCTCTGCCCTCGGCAAGGACGAAGCACGCGCAACCGCGCAACGCCTGCTCGCCGATACCGCCGTCGGGGTTCGCCTCGCCGCCGCGCGCGTGCTCGTGCACGCAGGCGACAAGGAAGCGGCGCGCCCGATCTTCGCCGCGGCGATCACCGATGCCGAGCTGGGTGTCCAAGCGGCCGCGGATCTCGCCGACCTCGGCGACCCCGCTGGCGTCGCCGCGCTGTCGGCGTTCACGCTCGACCCGTCCCGCAGCCCCGAGCAGCGCGCGATGGCGGCGGCCGCGCACCGCAGCGCGCACCGGGTGACGCCTGGCCTCGTCGCAGCGCTCGCCGATAGCAGTGGTGTCGTGCGCATCGAAGCAGCGGCGACCCTGGGCGCGCTCGCGAAGTAGGCGAGCGGCGTAGACAATCTGGCCGTGTCGTCGGTTCCGACAGCGGGTGGGAACGGGTGCTAAAGTCTGGGTCCTCGTGAGGCGCGCCCCGATTGCAATCGTCTCACTCCTGCTGGTGACAGCGTGCCACCCACCGCGCAAGCGCGGTGAGACCAATGCCAAGGCCAAGATCACCCTCGCGGTACTGCCGGCCGAGAGCGACAAGTTTCCTCGCATCGCGAAGACGCTGACGAGCTCGCTCGAGGACGCGACCGTCGCCGGGATCGATGACAAGCAGATCGCGAAGGTCTCGCTCGAGGTCGCGCAGCTGTCGATCGAGTGCGTCGATCCGACGGTGGTTTGCTACACGAAGGTCGGCCACTCTCTATCGGCCAATCGACTACTGTTTGCGAAGATCGCCGCCGAGGACAAGAAGCGGATCCGCGTGACCGTGACCTTGTTCGATGTCGATTCGCGCAAGCCGCGGACCGCGGAGAGGGTGTTTGCG
>JAYVWH010000416.1:0-2097 GCA_043786265.1 Kofleriaceae bacterium
GCCCTGACCGGCGGCGCGTTCTCGATGGGGAGCACCACGATCGCCGTCGGCCCGACCGCGCGCGCGACGGCGCTACCCGGCGGCACGCTCGGTAACCACTGCCTCCGGATCGTGCAGAGCCAGAGCGTCACGACCGGATCGACCACCGAGACGAACGAGATGGTCGTGTACGGCACCTACTGACGCCGCGCCGAGCTCGCGAGCTAGTTCCCGCGTCAGAATGACGATTTGCGAGCAGCCAAGCCCGTTTCCTCGACGAGAAACCGGGTAGTCGGCGGCACTCGAACCGACGAATCCTATCGAAGTTGTGGACCGAAGCGGCAACGGCGTGCACGCGCACAGATCTCTCCGGCGCGGACTCGCGGGGAGCCGCATCGAGCATCGAAACCGCGTTGTACGCGGCTCTCAGATCTGGTGACGCGCGAGCAGTAGCAGGTTGGCCGTCACAACCGCCGCCCACGTGTACGCCTGAAACGACCGCAGTGAGCGCAAGGCACATCGGGTCCAACCGAAGCAGCGCTTGAGGAACGAGATCGTTGCCTCGATCCCTGCGCGAAAATTACGAAGGCTCCGGAAGGTCGCTTCGTTCTCGGTCATCTCGGAGCGCTCGATGCCCTTTGACTTGGTGAAAACCACATCCAGGACGCCGAGCTTCTTGATGTCGTCGAGATTCGCGCGCGATGCGAAGCCGCCATCGAAGCACGCTTGTTGCGGCGGCTCGCCGTACAGCTGCATGTGTCGCTCGATCATCCCGGTTGCAAGGGTGGAGTCGGCGGGGTTGCCCTTCTCGACGTGACAGTCGGTGATCAACCCCGAAGCTCCGGCCGCAAGGCACAGCTTGTGGCCATAGAGCGTGTCGCGTCGGTCCTTGATGATGATGTCGGTGTGGGTCTCGAAGATCGAGACCAGTTTCTCCGTGGCAGGCACCGTCTCGCCGAGCAGGACACGCCGGCGGGTCTGATCGAGGACCCGGTTGGCAAGACCGATGTAGTGCGCCAGCTGATAGAGGAGGTCGACGATGATCGGATCCTCGAGCGCCTGCGGTGGATACGTCGACGAGAACGCCGCGATCGCGCGCTCTGCCGCGCCCACCGTCTTCTCGGTGACCTTGATGAGATCTTGGTAGAGCGGGCGTCGCTCATCGTTGTTGCGCGCGTGCTGGATGCCGATCGACCGACGCTTTGCACGGCGCCGATGATCGGTGAACGCAACCTCAACGAACTCCTGCGCTCGGTCGATGAGCCGCACCAAGACGCGTACTGAGTCCCACAGCAAGGACGAGTCGGTCGGCGCGTGGATATTCGTCTCCATCACCGTGCAGTCGACGCGGATCTTGCATCCGTCTTCGACCTCCGCTTCGATGGCGTGCGCAACAAGGAGCTTGTTGATCTTCTCGAGTGTGTGCGGCCCAACCATCTTCACGTTGCGTTGGAGCGTCTTCGACGTTGGAATCTTCTGCGTGATACCGATCCGACAGAACCCGCGATAGCTCATGGAGTCCGCGAGGTGGAACGCGAGCTCATCGTAACTGAACGAGCCGAGTTGCTTCACGAGCATCGCGCGCAAGACCTGCTCGCCGCTCATCCCCTCGCGGCCCTTTTTTGAGCTCACTCGTCGCCCGACCAGATCACCCAGCACCCATTTCGCGGCATCCGGATGGGAATCCAAGATCTGGCTCATCGCCGCGAGCTCGCGAGAACGCACGTGAGCATGAAATGCGGGGACGAGCTCAAGCTGATCCGGTAGAGTGCGACGCATCGGGGACCTCGGGTGCGGAGGAAGTTAAGCACCCGAAGTACCCGGGTTCCCCGATGCTTTATTTCCGGAATCCTCCTCGAGGATTCCCCTTTCGGCTCGCACACTTAGGCTTTTTGATCCGGGAACTAACTAACGCCTTGGTGGCCATTTCTCGACGGCAACCAACTGCTTGTCCTGGACGCCAACGTCATCCATGTGATCGATGCGCTGCGAGCGCGAGGCTGCAAGACCTATCGTGCCCGCGCTGCTTGGTTCACTCGGCATGCGAGGCAGATCGATCTCCGAGGTCTACACCACGGCTGGCCACAGACCTCACCGCGGATCGTGCAGCAAGCCGTG
>JAYVWH010000417.1:0-4515 GCA_043786265.1 Kofleriaceae bacterium
CGCGGGGACGACCAATGCGTCGCGCAAGGATCTCGATGCGCGGCTGGCGCGTGGCGAGAAGCCGGTGTGCGAGGTCAGGTACCTCTACGCGACCGACAATCATCAGCTGTTCCAGCCCGTGTTCGTGAGCGTGCGCGACGACAAGCTGGCGAAGGCGTGCCTGCGCGCCCAGCTGGTGCAGGCTGGAACTGACATCTTGTTGTGAACCGTGGGCAGGCAGGTGTGAACGAACCCCATTCGGACGCGCCAGGTCACCGAAGTTACTAGCCGTGTCGACGGTCCGCCCGTTGCACCAGGGGCTGCGCATGCGTTGCCTCGCCGCCGTCCTCGTACTCACCCTGCCCGCTCTCGCTCACGCCGACTATCGCCCAGGCATCGTGCCCGAGGGCACGACCGGCTACCTGCATGACCGCCACGACCTTCATCTCTCGCTGCTCGGCACGAGCGAGTTTGCGGTCACCGAGCGGACCGAGATCGGCACATACCTGCTCGCCGACGCGATCCTGTTCCCGAACCTGCGCATCAAGCACCAGATCGACGCATCCGACACGTCCGCGGTCAGCTGGATGCTCGGTGCGGGTGCGGGCGTGTTGCCGTTCGCCGTCGGCTTCCTGATGCCGCTGCCCGGTGGCGTGGTCGCCGGTGGCGGAGCCGGCATCGTGTGGGGTGCGATCCAGAGCGCGACGCTCGTCGGCACGATGCGGTCACAGGAGCACGCGCTCGCCGTGTCGATCAACGCGGGCGGCTTCATCATGGAAGGCGGCATCGCGGGCGCGGCTGCGGCCGTCGGTGCGGGCGGTGGCGGCGCGGGTGGCGGTGGCGGCCCTGTCGAGCAGCACGGCTCGCGCAAGGGCGCGACGGTCGGCATCGAATTCGATCGTACGTTCGGCGCGCACGATGCGCTGACAATCGCCGCCGACGTCTGGGCCTGGCAGCGGCTCACGATGGACACCTCGAACGGGCTCGTCTATCCGAAGGTCACCTGGTCGCACCAGTTCACGCACTGGCAGCTCACCGGTGGTGCGTACGCAATGATCGACCTGCCGAAGGGCAACACGCTGCACTCGAAGATGCCGGTCGCTCCGTACATCAACCTCGCCTACAACCGCTGAGTCACTTCATGACCGAGCCGATCGAGATCTTGAACCCGAGCGGCTTCTTGTAGGTCTTCTCTGACTTCTTCGCGAGCTTCGCGCCCGTGAACTGATAGCGGCGGGTGGGCGCTCGGGTTGCGTAATGCGTGCAAGCACCAGGAATCAGGGCGCCATGATGAGCTCGTCACCCTGCACCTCGAGCACGGCGAGGTCGCGCACGAGCTCGCCATCGACGTCCATCGCCGCCGTACCGCACGCACCATCATCGAGCTTACCGCGCGCGAGTGCTGACTTGAACGCACCGCGCGGATCGGCGGCAGCTCCGATGGCAGCGCGCGCCTTTGTGACAAGCATCGCGGCGTCGAACGCCTCGGCCGCGGCGCTCGTGGGCGTGCGCTGCGTGCGCTGCTGAAAACCAGCCGCGAAGTCTGCCGCGATGTCGCCGCCACTCGCGCCGGCCCACGCGTCGACGATGAGCGCACCTTGCACGGCTTCACCGCCGCGGATTGGCAAGCTGGGGTGATGCCAGCCGGCTCCCCCGACGAGCTGGACGACCTGCGGGATGTGCCCGCCGTGCTTGCGCTGCAGCTTGTCCGGATCGGCGAAGTCTTGCGTCCGCAGCTCGACGCCGTAGTACGGCAAAAACGCTGCGACGATCGCAGCGCGGTCGTAGCGATCGGGGATGTAGAGCAGCGTGAACGGCACGTCGGGCGAGAAGGTCTTGAGGCCGTCCTTGCGATTGCGCGCGAGGTGCTCGGCGAGCCGCGGGTTCTTCATCGGATTGAGGTTGAGGAACGCTTTGACGTCGGGTTCCAGGTTGCCGCCCGTCGGGTCGTACGTCCCCTGCCCGGTCACTGACAGCTTGAGCCGCGTGGCCTCCGCTGCGAACGCCTCGGCGGTCTCCTGACCGACATCGTCGCGCGGTGCGAACACACCGACGGTCGGGAAGTTATCGGCCAGCGCCATCCGCGCGACGGCGCGACCCTCGTCGGCGGGCGAACCGACGACGCGAAACACACCGGCAGCGGGGTCCGCACCATCGGCCGGTGCGAGAAGTGCGATCGGGATCTGGGCGAGCGCTGCAGCACGCGCCGCGGCGATTGCTTCGCGCGTACCGACCGGCCCGAGAATCGCGACCGCGCCCCTCTGGATCGCCTGCGCGACCGCGGCCGTCGCACCATCCGGATCGCCGCGCGTATCGAGGTAGATCCACATCGTGCCATCCGGCGGCGCCAGCTCGATCGCGGTCTTGATCTCGCTGCCGATCGCCGCGAAGCGGCCCGACAACGGAAGCAGTACCGCGATCGTCTTTGAATCGACCGGCGGCGCGGCCGTCGCACCCGCGAGCACAGCGAGCTCGGCATGGACTTCCGCCTCGTCGGCCGCGCCTGTCGCGCGCGTGATCAGCGCCCGAGCATCGGCCACATCACCTTGGTGGTACGCGAGCCGCGCGGCGCGCAACGCTACGCGTGCAGCGGGCTTGCGATCACCGAGCTGCTCGAGCGCACCGACGGCGGTGGCATAGTCGAGCTCGTCGATCGTGCGCGCGTCGAGCGTTGCGAGATCGATCGTGATCGGCGCGGCGGATCCCGATCCGGTTGCACGATCACCGCCACCGCGCGACGTGCCGAGCTGTTCGTGCTCGCTCCACGCACCCTGCGGCGCCTTCGACCCGCACGCCGCAACCAAGACCGAAGCGACGACAAGACCGAGCACCCGAATGAGAACCGGAACAAGAACCGGAACGTTTCGCCGGCGCACTGCGGGCTCATTCGTCCAGCAGAGAGCGCACGCGATCGAGCAGGCGCTTCGGTTTCTGCTCCGTGCCCTCGGGAAGCGCGTGCTGGCCGGTCTCGCGGGCGAGCTCCTCGATCAGCTGGCGCTGGCGCGGGGTCAGCTCGGTAGGGACCTCGATCTGCACGTGGACCAGGTGGTCACCGCGCGGTGCGTTCTTGCCGGCCGCAGAAGGGATGCCGCGGCCGCGGATGCGAAACACGCGTCCTGGCTGCGTACCCTCGGGAATCTTCATCTTCACGTTGCCGTCGAGCGTCGGCAGGTCGAGCACGGCGCCGAGCGCGGCCTGCGTGAACGAGATCGTGTGATCGCTGTGAACGTCCTCGCCCTCGCGGCGGAATCTCGCGTGCTCGGCGACTCGAATGATCACGTGGAGGTCGCCGGGCCCTGCTCCACCCTTGCCGGGCTCGCCCTCGCCCTTCATCTGACGGACCGCGCCCTCCTTGGTGCCGGCGGGAACAACGACGGTGAAGTCGCGCGCGGGTACACCGTCGGGCTGCGGGATCTGGATCGTCTTCGTTGCGCCGGACGCGGCCTCTTCGAAGGTGATCTCGAGCGTGTAGCGCAGGTCGCGGCCCTTCTGGCGACCACCGCGGCCGCGGCGCAACACTTCGCGAATCATGTCCTGCGCGGCATCGACGACGGCCCCGAAGCCACTCGCGGAATCGTCTGCGTGCCCCCAGCGATCGTAGCGGACACGCGCATCCTTGTTGGACAGGACCGCGTACGCCTCGTTGATCTCGCGGAACGCCTCGCCACCGTCGACCGGATTGACGTCGGGATGAAGCTTGCGCGCGAGCTCGCGGAACGAGCGCTTGATGTCGCCCTCACTGGCGCCGCGGTCGAGGCCGAGCACCAGGTAATAGTCACGCTTGCGCTTGGCCATCGTGGGTGGACAGACCCTTACACGCCGCCGCCCGGGTCGCCACCCGAGGAGTCCGCTGCCGCGTAAATGGCTTCACCGATTCGCTGGGCTGCCACCTCGAGGCGGGCCACCGCGTCCTCGACGGTCTGCAGATCGTCGACTGCGAGCGCGGTCTTGCACTCGGCCAGCTCGGTAGCGAGGAAATCTCGCTCCTCCTGCGGGAGCAGATTGGCAAACTCGGTGATCGCCTTCTCCGAGGAGTAGAACAGCCCCTCGCTCTTGTTGCGCGCCTCGATGATCAGGCGGCGAACGGCGTCGTCGTCCTGCATCTGCTCGGACTCGGCGACCAGGCGCTCGATGTCGAAGTCGGTGAGTCCCGTCGTGGGCTGCACCGTGACGCGCTGGACCCGGCCCGTACCCTGATCGCGCGCGGACACGCTCAACACGCCGTCGGCATCGATGTCGAACGCGACCTCGATCTTGGGCACGCCGCGCGGCGCCGGCGGGACGCCGGTCAGCTCGAAGTGCGCGAGCGACTTGTTGTCGGCGGCCATCTCGCGCTCGCCCTGCAGAACGTGGATGTTCACGAACGGCTGGTTGTCGATCGTGGTCGAGAACACCTCGGTCGCGCGCGCCGGTAGAGACGTGTTGCGATCGATCAAGCGCGTGAAGACGCCGCCCATCGTTTCGAGACCGAGCGACAACGGCGTGACGTCGAGCAGCAGGACCTCCTGCACCTCGCCTGTGAGCACGCCGGCCTGG
>JAYVWH010000418.1:0-6508 GCA_043786265.1 Kofleriaceae bacterium
GCGCGTCACGGGCGTCTCGTCAGATCTCGTCGTGCGTCCGTTCGGCTGGAAGGGACATCAATCAACGCTGCGCGGCATGGTCAAGGAAGCGTTCCGCGCGCACATGGGCATCGTCGCGCTGGCCGATCAGCAGCGGGTGCGCGACGGGATGTTGCCGGCGGCGTGGTTTGGTGACGGGCCCTGGTACGACGTCGACCGCGACGGCGCGAACATCGAAGTCGACGACGGGATGGTCTCGACCATGGTCGCCTACCTCGCGCAGCTGGAGGTGCCGATCGTGGTTCCCCCCGACGAGCCGCTGCTGCTCGAGCGCTTCGCGCGCGGTCGCGCCGTATTCGGGCGCGTCGAGTGCAACACTTGCCACACGCCGTCGCTACCACTACGGCGCGTCGACCTCGTCACGCGCGCGGAGCAGACCGAGAACACCGCGAGCCCGCCGATGACGATCGATGTCGCGCGCGATGGTCGCGCTCCGAAGATCGAGCCCGTCGACCTGCTCGGCAGTGCGTTCAACGTGCGGCTGTTCTCGGACCTGCGCCGTCACGACATGGGGCCAGCGCTCTCGTCGCCATTCGCGCACCCGTCGAGCGGCGGCCCGGTCGCCCCCCAACTGTGGCTGACGCGTGCGCTGTGGGGCCTCGCCGACAGCGCGCCGTACCTGCACGACGGACGCGCGCTAACCGTCGAGGCAGCGATCCTGGCACACGGCGGCGAGGCGCAACGCTCGCGCGATCTGTTCGAGAGAGCCGCGCAAGACGAGCGTGCGGACCTGCTCGTTTACCTACTCTCGCTGCGCCGTTCACCCAGGGTGATCGCGCGATGAAGCGGCTCGCCCTGATCGCTCTGGTGACCGCCTGCGGCGACAACGAGCCGCCACCCGACGGCGTGCCCGACTGCAGTGCATACACCGACGCGCCATCGGGCTGGACCGACGCAAGCGCGCGCGAGGCACTGCGCCAGGCCGCGCTGCGCCAGCGCCTGCGCTATCGCGAGGCCGTCGAGCCTGGCTACGTGCTTCGCGAGACGGAGGCGCTCGCATCGTCTGCGTGCGCGCAGCCGCAAGCAGAGGCCGGTCGGATCCTGTTCGAGCAGACGTTCTCCGTCGGACAGTCATTGCAGCGCGTGCAGAGTGACGGCGGCGGTTCGGAGGCGGCAAGCTGCACCGCATGTCACGCGCAGCGCGGCGCGGGCGGCGCGGGCGGTCTGCCCGACGCGACGTTCTTGTTCGGGGACGGTGACAGCGTCAGGTCGGGAGACGCGCGCAATCCGCCGTCCCTCGCCGGTGCCGGCGTCATCGAGGCACTCGCGGCGGAGATGACTGCAGAGCTGGCGGCGATCCGCGACACAGCGCAGCGCGGCGGCAAGGCAGTCACCGTGGAGCTCGTCACGAAGGGCGTCTCGTTCGGCACGCTCGCGATGGATGCGGACGGGCGGTTCGACACGTCGGGCGTGCGTGGCGTCGATCCGGACCTCGTCGTCAAACCGTTTGGCTGGAAGGGCTCGGTCGCGACGGTACTCGAGATGGTGACGGCAGAAGCGGCCGCACACCTCGGCGTCACCCAAGAAGTGTCACAGACGCACCTTGTCGCACTCGCAGCCTATGTCGCCGGTCTCGACGCGCCGGTCGTGCGACCGCTCGAGGTTCCCGTCAATCGCGCGGAGCCACTGGGGGCGCTGCAGCCATACGACATCGACGGATGGGCAGCGGGCCGTGTGCTTTTCGATGAGATTGGCTGTGCGAATTGCCACATTCCGCAGCTACCGCTGGCAAGTACAATGCTAAGGGTCGGGCCGGTGGCAATCCCAGTCGGGCGGGACGGGGAGCCGGCGTTCGTGTTCAGCGACTTCAAACGCCACGACCTTGGCGACACGAACGCGAGCCAGCACCTACAGGGTGGGGTCGCGCGGCGGCTGTATCTGACCCGGCCGCTGTGGGGAATGGCGACCTCCGCGCCTTACTTCCACGACGGCAAGGCTCTCACCGTGGATGCGGCGGTCTCCCGGCACGACGGCGAGGGCGCCGCGGCCCGCGACGCATGGAATGCACTAAGTGTGGCCGACCGCGGCGGGATCCGGATCTTTCTCGCGAGTCTTCGTCGGCGACCGCGACTGATCGTTCCATGACGACCCTGGTCGCGATATGCTGGGCTTGCACATGCGCAGCGCGTTCCTGATCACGGTTGTCCTCTCGTTTCACGCCGCCTGCGATTCCTGCCCCGATGGCAACGCATCGGGGAGCGTGTACTGCCATGCGGCGAATTGTGGATCGAACGAGACGGTGTGCGGAGGCGCCTGCTCGAATCCGCAGAGCGATCGCGACAACTGCGGCTCGTGCGGCAACCAGTGCGGCGATGGCCTCGTGTGCTCGCTCGGCGCGTGCGTCGAAGGTTGCAACAGCGGTCTCGCGGCGTGCGCTGGTGCGTGCGTCGATCTCGCGACCGACAAGGCCAACTGCGGTGGCTGCGGAGTCGACGACACCGCGCACGTGTGCACCCCAGACCAGACGTGCAACACCGGCATCTGTGGTTGCGGCCCCGGCGACATCGTGTGCAGCAGCACGTGCGTCAACCCGGCTACGAGCCAGAGCTTCTGCGGCGCCTCGGGCGCGTGCAGCGGCGTCGCCGCCGGCAAGGCGTGCACAACTCAGGAAGCCTGCGTCAGCGGCACCTGCACCTCGAAGCTGATCTATCGCGGCAGCCTCCCGGCCTCGACTGGCAGGTGGCAGTACCAGGCTACGCTCGGCCTCACCGGCGCGAACGCCGACTGCGAGGCGCACTGGCCCGGCACGGCGATCTGCCCGTACGCCAAGCTGCTCGCCGCGTCGATGAAGGCCACGCCCGAGACGATCAACGCGATGGACTACAACAACCAGCCCGTGACGACGTGGTGGATCGACGATACGACGGCCTCGAACAACCAGCGGTGCGTCAGCAATCAGGAAAACATCCCGTGGTCGTACGCGACCGCGGATCAGGGACATGTCGGCAAGTCCGTAGCGCTGATGAACGCTACAACCGGCGCGATCTCCGCGCTCCAGCTGGATACGCTGCCGAGCTGCAGCACGATGCGGTCCGTACCGTGCTGCTCGCTCATCACCGCGCCCTGATCGACTCCGCAGTCCCTTCGGGAGTGCGGATCGCCCCAGCAAAGCTGGGACTTGCGATCGGCTGTGTTGCACTCGCCGCGTGCGGGAGTGACGATGCCTCGATCCGAGAGACGCTACGGATCGACGGCCTGACGACGGGCGGCGAGCTCGGATTTCGGTTCGGCGCACCACTCGACATCGACGGCGATGGCGAGCTTGACGTCGTCGCCGGCTCGCGTCGCGGCGGCGCCAACGGCTTTGGCGAGGCGAGCGTGTGGAGTCGCGGCGAAGTCGTCTTGTACTGGGGCAGCGACGAGCTGGACGCGCTATTCGGTCACGTCACGCTCGCGGTGCCTGACCTCGACGGCGATGGCACCCCAGACATCATCGTGTCCGCCCCCAACGCGCTCGGTCGCGGGCATGTCGACGCGCACAGCGGCCGCGACGGAGCGCTGCTTTGGACAACGCCCGGCGCGATGTACGACGGCTTCGGCTGGCACGTCGCGCTCGCGCCGGATCTCGACGACGATCGCGTCCCGGATCTCTGGGTCGGTGCGCCGAGTAATCCGGCGACCGGACACGTGTATGTCGTATCGGGTCGCACGGGTGCGATTGTCCAGACCATCGTTGGACCTGGAGACAGCGCGCAGTTTGGCTGGTACGTCGTGCCGCTCGGCAACGATGTCGCGATCGGCGCGCCGACCGAGCGCTTCGGCGGTGGCCGGCGTGGTGCCGTGCACATCGTTTCGCGCGACGGGACGGAGCGACTGAGGGTCTCTGGCGAGATCGTTGACCACCAGTTCGGCGAGATGCTCGCGGCGCTCGACGACCTCGACGGGGACGGCACGCCCGAGCTGGCAGTCGCTGCGGTTGGCGAGGGCCTGATGCCGTCGAGCATCCCGAGCGAGGTATCGATCGTCAGCGGCGCCAGTGGTACACGCCTGCACCTGCTGAACGAGTCCGAGCCCGGGGAGCTCTACGGGCGCATGCTCACCGCGGTCAGCGATCTCGACGGCGACGGCCTGCGCGAGCTTGCCGTCGGCGCACCATGGTGGAACGGCCGCAACGGCCGCATCGAGATCCGGTCCACCGCGAGCTACGCACTGCTCGGCGAGATTCGCGGCACCGAGAACGGCTGGCTCGGCTGGCACATCGCCCCGGCGGGCGACAACGGCATGCTCGCGTCACAGCTGCACGCGCGCGCCGATACCGGAGCGGTCGTGCTCTACGACCTGCGCTAATCGGCTTCGTCGTCGTCGTCGTTGTTGGTGCTGGTCTCGGCGTCCTCGCACCACGGCAGCGTGATCGCGCGCTTCTCGACCAGCGTCTTCGCGTCGAGCACGGCGAGCTGGCCAGCGCGGTCGCCGCGCAGCAGCGCGAGGAAGTTCGTACGGCCGGCGATCACGGTTGCACCGACGAGCGGCGCGAGGGTGGTGCTCAGGTTCGCACGGCAGTCGTCGCTTACGTCGTCGGAGTCGGGATCCTCCCAGTACGCCTTGAGCTGCGCCGGCTTGCAGCGGAGCTTCGTTGCAGGCTTGCGCACCAGGCGCGATTTCGATCCCGATGCGAGCTCGACGACCGTCATCTCCTCGAAGCCGTGCTCGCCAATCGCGACGCGCGCGCCATCGAGCAGCGCGAGGCCGCCCGTCGCCGTCGATAGCGGCTGGTTATCGGGGCCGGCGATCGCACCAACCTGCGTACCGTCGAGCTCATACATTCCGACGGCGTTCTTCGCCTGAACAAGCACATGGGTCCCGAGATAATGGATCGCGGTCACGGAGTTGGCGGTTTGCTCGATCGAGAAGCTCGACTGCAGCGTCTCGCTTGCCGCATCGAACAGGTAGACCTTCCGCTCGACGAGGACCGCGACACCCTTGCCGTCGGGGCTCCACGCGAGCTGCGCGATCTTCGCGTCGGGCACATCGCGAAGGCAGAATCCGCGCGCGCACGCGCCGTCCATTCGCACCCGAAAGCCACGCGCGGGTAGGGGAGCAGGCTCGACGTAGGCAAGCGCGCTTGCCGTCAGATCAATGTTCCAGCAACCGACGGGACCGAGCAGCCGCTCGCGGTTGATGTCGATCGCGCAGATGCGCGCGCTGTCGCCGAGTGCGGCGATCTCAAGCCGCAGCTCCTCGTCCGACTTCGCAATCGCGGGCAAGCACGTCGACCCCCGGGGGACGAGCGCTTCGGCGGCCTTGCGCCGCTTCGCGAGCTTGTCCGCCAGGGTCTCGCGCGGCGCCCGTTCCGGGTCGGGCTCGGGCGCCCTCTTGGGTGCAGCGACCTGACCGGTGCTGCAGGCAGCAACGACAAGGAGGACCGCGCGTCTCATCGTCTCGTTGTATCACGGGCGGGAGCTGCAAGCTTTCGCGGCTCGTCCGATCCGGTGTCACTCGTCCTCTCGCGGCGCGAGGATCGTCGCTTGCTCGCTCGGCTCGTCCGTCGTGTCAAATCGCGCGTCGGGCTCGGTCGTCGGCGAGTCCTTCATCCAGCGCAGGTCCGACGGCCGCGATATCTCGGTCGGTGCATCGAGAAAACGCTCGCTGGGCGCAGCGGCGTGATCCGGCATCGTGCCGATGTGCACGACGCTATCGTCCGGGGGCTCCGCGAGCGGGGGACCGCTGGGGACCCGAGCGGGCAGCGGCGTCGGGCCCCGCTTTGGCGCCTGCATCATCATCATCGGTATCGAGCCGATGTGAACGCCCTCGGCCGCGTCCTCGTCCGCCTGCCGGCCGCTGTCGTCGCGAAGCATGCGCAGGATGCGCGTGCGCTCAGCCGGCGCGAGCGCGTCGCGCCGGCCGTCCCGATTGATGTCGAGCATCATCGTGCTGCCCGGCCTGAACATGCTCGTCACGGTCGGCGCGGCGGGGGCGGCAACGAGCCTCGCCTTGTTCACAAGCGTCGCGAAAACGTTGGTCGCGGACTGCATCCACTTCTTCGGCGCGCTCCGCGGCGGAGTAGGCATCGACGCCTCCAGCGGCGGCGGCGGCTGGGGCATGACCGCCATCATCGGCGCTGACGGCATCGGCAAGCCAAGCACCTGCGCCGCCGCACGCGGCGCATCGTCGGGGCAGTGAGACGCAGCACCGAGGAACCGTCGCACGAGGTCGTCTGTCTTGCCGAGCTGAAACCCGTGCGGTCGCTCGACCGTGCGAACTCCCATCTTCTCGAGCCACGCGATTGGCGGATCCGCGCCGATCAGCACGAACGCGGCGGCGTTGCCGTAGCGCTGCTGCGTACCGTCGGCGAGTGCGAGCGTGACGGTCTCGGCATCGAAGCCGAGCACCTGCGAGCCGAGCTGCACGCGCACGCGACCCTCCGCCGCGTACTGTTCGATCGACTGCTTGTTGCGCGGCGTCGCGCGCGCGAAGCTCTTGCCCCGATACGACAGGAGCACCATCGCGCCTGCGTCGGCGAGGGCAAGCG
>JAYVWH010000419.1:0-6466 GCA_043786265.1 Kofleriaceae bacterium
CCCGACCTGGGCCTCGGGCGGTAGCGTCTCCGACGATGCGCTCGACGGCTGCGCGGACGGATACGACTTGGCGTTCCACTCCGGTTGGGGCGCGTCGTCGGGGTCATTGCTGCTCGACGGTAGCTGGAGGATCGTCTTGGCCGCGTCGTTCTCACCGCTGTCCTCGAACCTGCCCTCTTCGTCGGGTGCACCGTCGGAGATCACCTCGTTGGGCGCCGTCGCCTGCTGGTTGCGCGGGTGCCCACCGCTGGCGCGACCGTCCGTCGAGGAGATCGTATTCTCCTTCGCTACGACCGACGCAGCCGCCATCCTCATCGAAGCGTTGAGCCACGGCTCTTGCTGCTCGCCGAACATGTCGCGCATGAAGCGACCCAGGCCCATCGTCGAGAGCGACATCCGCGCCGACACCCCGAACGCCTCGATCGCCTCGAGCAGCAGGCCCGCACTCTGGTAGCGCTGCGACGCCTCGAGGGCGAGCGCCTTCATCACGATCGCCTCGAGCGCTTGTGGATAGCCCTGCACCAGCCGCGTCGGGCGCACGACATCGCCCGTGACGATGCGATGCATGGTGTCGAAGTCGCTATCAGCGCGGAAGCAGCGGTGCTGCGTCGAGATTTCGTAGAGGATGATGCCGAGCGAGAACACGTCGCTGCGGCGATCGACGTCGCGGCCGCGGCACTGCTCCGGGGCCATGTATGCGAACTTGCCTTTGATGATGCCGGACTGCGTCTGGACGCTTCGCATCGTCGCCTTGGCGATGCCGAAGTCGAGCAGCTTCACCGCGCCGTCGTAGCCGATCATGATGTTCGACGGCGACACGTCGCGGTGGACGATGCCGAGCGGCGTGCCATCGGGGCCGCGACGCTCGTGCGCGTGGTTGAGGCCCGCGGCTGCGCCCGCAACGACGGTGAGGGCGAGCTCGAGCGGGATGCGCGTGCCCGCGCTGCCGGCCTTCGCGAGCACGGCGCGCAGATCTTGCCCGTGCACGTACTCCATCGCGAGGTAGTGGATGCCACCCTCCTCGCCGACCTCGAACACTTGCCCCACGTTCTGGTGATTGAGCGACGCCGCGAGGCGCGCTTCATCGAGGAACATGTTCACGGCGGTCAGATCGTTCGCCCGCTCGGGCGTGATCATCTTCAAGACCACGTGGCGCTCGAACTGCCCGATACCGGTACTCCGCCCGATATAAATGCGAGCCATACCACCGGCCGCGAGCGGCATGAGGAGCTCGTACTTGCCCAGACGGGACGGGAATCCCGCTGCCTGCGCGGCGGCTGGCACGAAATGATCGTTTCATTCTGGGGGGTTCAAGTCAAGCTGTGGCCCCCAGTCCTCTAACGATCTCAGGCATGTACGCAGAATGCGTACTCGGGCCGACGATCCCCTATTTCGAAGTGCCGGCGAGCATCATGTGCGATACGCGGATGGTGGGGGCGGCGGTCGCGCTGCGGAGCGTCAAATCGTTCGCAACAAGGTCGATCCGCTTGAGGATCTCGTCGAAGTTGGCCGCGATGGTCACTTCGCTGACGGGGAACGTCAGCTCGCCGTTCTCGATCCAGAACCCCTGCGCGCCGCGCGAAAAGTCGCCGGTGACCGGGTTGAAGCCAAAGCCCATCAGTGCAGTTACGTAGAGGCCGCGCGGAGTTTGCCGCAACAGCTCGTCCCGCGAGATCCCACCGGCCTCCATGATCAGGTTGCTCGTGGTCGGGCCCGGGCTTCCACCGACGCCGCGGGTGGCGTTGCTGGCCGGACGACCCAGCTTGCGCGCGGCGTACACGTCGCACAGGACCGGCTCGAGCTTGCCCTTGCTGACGACGAGGTTCTTGCGGGTCGAGAGGCCGTCACCGTCGAACGGGCGGCTGCCCGGCGCACGCGGGATCAACGGGTCATCGATGATCGTGACGAGCGGCGAAGCGATGAGCTCGCCTTCCTTGCCGACCAGGTAGCTGGACTTGCGCCAGAACGCCGAGCCATTCGCGACGCTGAACAGCGTGCCGACGATCGAGCGAGCGACCTCCGGATCGAACACGATCGGACACTCCTGGGTCTCGACCTTGCGCGATCCGATCGTCGCGAGCGTGCGACGCGCGGCTTCGATACCGACTGCCTCGGCGACTTCGAGCTGATCGAGGAACCGCGATGCCGTCCACCAGTAGCCGTTCCGCTTCTTGGGATTCTCGGGATCGGTCGTGTCCTCGCACAGCGGCTCGACGACGAGCGACGCGTAGCTGCCGCGATATCCGCCGACGAATCCGCCGCTCGTTGCGAGCGCAGTGGCGCCGAGCACGCGCGACCAGGTAGCGCCTTCGCTGTTGGACACGCGCTTGTCGGAGCGACGCGCCGCTGCCTCGCCATTCTTGGCCTCGCGCAGCGCCCATGCGGCGTCGACCTCGGCCACAGCGGGGTCGTAGAGGTCGAGCTCGGGGATCAGCTTCGCGAGCAGCGCCGCATCGGGTGGCAGTGCGCACTCGTCGGCCTCGGCATACTTCGCGAGCTCGACGGTCTCCCTGCACAGCGCCTCGAGCGACTCGCGGCGCAGATCACTCGTGTATGTCGCGGCACGCTTGGCGCCGGTGATCACGCGCAGGCCGAGCGAACGGCTGCCGGCTTCCTGCACGAGCTCCGGCTCGCCGAGGCGAACTTTGGCCGTCAGCTCGCTGCCATCGCGAACGATGACCTCGGCGTGCTCGGCGCCCGCCCTCTTCGCGAGCTCGACGGCGAGCTGCGCGACATCCGTGAGCTCCTTGATCGTCGCCTCGGTCACTTGTACGCCACTCATGCCTGTGTGCCTCCGACCGTGATCGACGCGATGCGCACGCTCGGGGTGCCGACGTTGACCGGCACCGACTGGCCGTCCTTGCCGCACGTCCAGATGCCGTCGCTGAGCTGGAAGTCGCTGCCCAGCATGTCGACGCGGCGAAGGACTTCCGGTCCGTTGCCGATCAGGTTCACACCCTTGAGCGGCGCCGTGAGCTTGCCGTCCTCGATCAGGTAGCTCTCCGAGAGCGAGAACACGAAGTCACCGTTGGAGATGTTGACCTGGCCGCCGCTGAAGCGCTTGGCGTAGACACCGCGCTTGACGCTCTTGATGATGTCCTCGGGCGCGTGCTGACCGCCCAGCAGTGACGTGTTCGTCATGCGCGGCAGCGGCATCGAGCGGAACGACTCGCGGCGACCGTTGCCCGTGGGCTCGATCCCGAAGTGCTTCGCGCTCATGCGGTCGTGCATGTAACCGACGAGGACGCCGTCCTTGATGAGGACGTTGTTCTGACCGGCGTAGCCCTCGTCATCGACGTTGATCGCACCACGCGATCCAACGATCGTTCCGTCGTCGACGACCGTGCACAGCTCGGAGGCGACCTTCTTGCCCATCTGGCCGGAGTAGTTCGAGGTCTCCTTGCGGTTGAAGTCCGCTTCGAGGCCGTGACCGACCGCTTCGTGGAGCAAGATGCCGGAGTCGCCGGGCGCGAGGACAACGGTCATCTCTCCAGCAGGCGCATCGACTGCATCCAGCATCGCGATCGCGACACGGGCCGCCTCTTTGCCGTGCGACGCGGCATCGCGCTCGGCCTGCGCGAAGTAATCCATGCCGTAGCGACCACCGCCGCCGCCGGAGCCCGACTGGCGCTTGCCCTTGTCGTCGGCGATCGCACTGACGCCGAAGCGCAAGATCGGCTGGATGTCCGTCGCGGTGCGGCCGTCACTCGTGAACAGCAGCACCTCACGGATCGATTCGACGAACGACGCCTGCACCTTCGTGATGCGCGGGTCGTATGCGCGAGCCGCCTTGTCCGCGGCGCGCAGGAGCGCGAGCTTATCCGCCGTGGGAACGACGAGCGACGGCGTCGGCACCGCGTAGAAGCTCGGTGTCTTGATGTTCATCATCTCGGCGATGTTGAACGGCTTCGCGCCGCCGCCCATCGCGATCTGGCCCGCGGTCTTGGCCGCGTGCGCCATCTTCTCCCAGGCGAGATCCTCGGTGTACGCGTAGCCAGTCGCGTCGCCCTTGAGCACGCGAACGCCAAGGCCGAGCGTGATGCCGCGGCCAAGTGTCCGAACCTGCTCCTCCTCGAGGGCGTAGTCCGCGGAGACGCGGAACTCGAAATAAAGATCCGCGTAGTCTCCGCCGGCTTCGAGCGCGTGGCCGAGCAGGCGCTGCGCGAGTTGGGCGTCGATCGCACTCGCACCTGCGGCCGAGAACGGCGCGCGGAGCGTGGCGGGCAGGTTTGACGTCATTCCGGCACTCTAGCAGCCACTTTCCAAAGCGGCCCTGGCCGATCGGCGAGAATTCCGACTACTTACCTTCGCGCCCGGCGATCTTCGCAAGCGCGCCCTCGGCGGCGTCGCGAGCCGCCTTGACCTCGGCCTCCCAGCCGCCGATCCACAGGCGACCGAATGCGCCGAACGTGATCACTTCCATCAGGTGCACGTCGGCGGCCTTCTCGGCCTCGTTCGCGGCGATCGCGGCGTACGCGGCCGGATACACCTCGAGGATGTACAGCGTCTGCTCGGCCATGATCATGTCGCCGTGGCGCATGCGGTTGATCAGCTGGCTCTGGTGACCGTCGATGCCGGTGATGATCTGCGACGAGATGACCTTGGGCTTGATGCGGTCCTCGCGCTTGACGCCCATCTGGCCGACGATCGCGTCGATCGCGGCCTCGACCTGGCCCTTGTCGCGGTCGTGGAACTCGAGCATGCCGTACGCGCGCTCGACGATCTGCATGCCGGGGCGAACCGTCGTCGCCTTGAGCGCCGCATCGGTCAGCTGGTTGATCGCGATGCCTGGGGCGATCTCGATGAACGCAGCCGACTCCTTCTCCATCGGCATGAAGCCGGCGCACACCGTCTGCAAGAAGCCCGTCAGCTGCGGCTGTAGCGAATCGATGACCGTGAGCGCACGAAGCTCCATGGGGTCGCCACGCTAACACGACCGCCCTGCCCGGTGATCGGAGGTACATGCGCTTCACATCGCGCGACCATGCAGATCGGTGACAGCCGCGTCCCTGTGCTCGGTTAAGGTCCGCGCGTGCTGCGCACCCTCGTCGTCGCTGTGGCCGCTGGCTGCGGCGTCCCCGCAAGCATGCCGCCCGACGTCGTCGATTCAGGTATCGCCGTCGCCGCGGACGCTGCCGGCCCCTGCCCCGCACAGATGGCGCACGTGGACTCATTTTGTATCGATCGGTACGAGGGTGCCCTCGAGGAACAACAAGGCGCGACGTGGGCCCTCGCCTCGCCGTACCAGACCGTCGGTGCGCGGACCGTGCGTGCGGTTCCGGCGGTCGCGATCACGCCGCAAGCGTACATCTCGGGCAGCGAGGCGGGGGCCGCGTGTGCCGCGTCAGGCAAGCGCCTGTGTTCGTCAAGCGAATGGCTCGCCGCCTGTCACGGCACGGCGAACACCACGTGGCCCTATGGCACCGCGCACGTCGCGGGTGCGTGCAATGACGCTTATCCCGGGCATCCGGCGGTCAACTACTTCGGAACCTCGACGGGCATCTGGGACGCCACCCACATGAACGATCCGGGCATCAACCAGCAGACCGGCACGGTCGCGGCGGGTGGGGCATTCTCGCAGTGCGCCACACCGACGGGCATCTTCGATCTCCACGGCAACCTGCACGAGTGGGTCGATGATCCAGCGGGAACTTTCCGCGGCGGCTTCTACGCGGACGCGTCGCTCAATGGTCAAGGCTGCCTGTACGCGACGACCGCGCACGCCTTCACCTATCACGACTACTCGACAGGATTTCGCTGCTGCGCCGACGCGCAGTAGCCGCTACTTGTCGTCGGTCTTCGGCGGCTCGTCCCAGTCGACGAAGTTCTCGTTGTTCTCGCGCGACAGGATGTCGATCGCGGCCGCTGCGCCGTCACCCGCGCTGATGATCGCCTGGCTGCGGCCGGGCCGCGCCGAACGGCCGACGACATAGATGCCGTCGAGGCGCGTCTTCGAGTTCCGATCCGTCTCGATGCCCTTCATCTCGTCGAGCTCGAGTCCGAGCTGCTTGGCGTGCTTGGGGCTCTTGCCCTCTGACAGCACGAGGTAGCGCGCCGTCATCGAGTCGCCGCTTGCGAGATCCACGCGCCATCGTCCGTCCGCCTCTGACGCCACCGACGACACGTGCTCGTCGCGAATCCGGCCGCCGAAGTCGGTGACCTGCTTGCGCGCCGTCTTCTGGAACTCGCTGCCCATCACTTCAGGAAGCCCGAGGTAGTTCTTCATGTGGGCCCAGTGCATCGCCGTCTTGTTCTCGCCGAACACGACGACGTCGACCTTGTTCTTCGCCAGAAACAGCGCTGCCGACAGGCCACCCGGGCCGTCGCCGATCACGATCACGTCAGGCATGCCCGGCAGCCTAGCTGGCCTACCATGGGAAGGAAGCGCGGCCGTGGCCAATGAAACCATCCGACGCGCACAACCCTGCCGGTCGGCATCGTTCAACGAACGTCAAGCGAGAACCGG
>JAYVWH010000420.1:0-11264 GCA_043786265.1 Kofleriaceae bacterium
CGGTCTTGATGCCCGGGCCGACGACGAGCGCCTGTCCTCCGCAGTAGGCCTTGAAAAACCGCTGTAGGCCAAACACGGCTGGGGGAACCACCGAGGAGATGATCCCCGCGTTGATGCTGCGCCACGGGAACCCGTCGAGGTCCAGGAGCGACTTCAGAAGCACTGCATATTCATCGGACGTGCGCTGCGCCACGGTCTGGATGCGCCAGTGCGCCACCAGCTCGCCGTCACGAAAAACGCCGAGCACCGTATTGGTGTTGCCCACGTCGACGGCGAGAAGCGTCGTCATCCGGCTCGGACTGTAGCTCGCCGCGAGCGGGCGTAGTAGGCTCGCACCCACCTATGCAGGGACTTTGGCAGCTGGTCTGCGTCACTATCTTTGTGGTTGGTTCGGGATGCGGTGGCTCGTCGGACGGACCGCCCGGACCACTGTCGAAGCACCTCGACGACATGCACATCGCGCGGATCCCGCTCGATCAGCAGGGCTCGGTCGTCGAAGCGCAGAACAAGTGGTCGATCTCCAAGATGGAAGCGGCCAATGCAGAGGCGCAGGTCCAGGAAGCGGACAGCCAGTTGCACCAGGCGCGCAACGATCAGAAGGCCGCGCACCTCGCCATCGACTCCGCGATCGCGGCGAAGAAGAGCGCCGAGGCGTCGAGCGACATGAATCGCATCAACACCGCACAGAACGATCTGCGTAACGCCGAGGCCAGCGAGAAGGCGGCCAAGGAGCGCGTGAAGTACTTCGAGACGTACCAGCGGTACTTGAAGCGGTACCACCGCTACACGCAGGAGAACATGTACTGGCGCGAGGCGCAGTACGAGGGCGCGAAGGCGCAGATCGCCAAGACCAACAACATCGCGCCCAAGGGTATCAACCTCGACGATTTCCCCAAGCAGCTCGACCAGCGCGGCAAGCGCACCGAGAGCGCGAAGAGCAAGGCCGAGAGCGAGAAGCAGAAGGCCGTCAACGCGCGCCAGAGCTGGCTGTCGCAGCAGGCGGCCGCTGACAAGGCGACCGGCCGCACCGGCACGCTCTACGATCCGATGGCGCCCAAGGAAGGCGGCCCAACGATGAAGGGCGGCGGCGTCGCCGAGGAGAAGTCTGAGGCACCCAAGTCGAACGGGGTCAACCCCGGCAACATGAACAGTGGCGGCGGCGAAGGCAGCGCGGCTCAGCCGCAGCAATAGAACATTGGTGGCAACGACCGAGGCGCCAGAAGCGGCCCGCATTCTCGTAGTCGACGACGAGCGGGTGATTCGCGAGATCCTCGCGGAGTTTCTGTCGCTCGAAGGATTTTCGGTTCACACCGTCGAGGATGGCGAGAAGGCGCTCACCGAGCTGCGCCTCCATCCGTACGACCTGCTGATCACCGATCTCAAGATGCCCCGGTTGTCGGGGCTGCAGCTGCTCGAGAAGATCGAGGCAGAGCGCCTCGGTGTGCTCACGGTCCTGATGACCGGGTTTGGCACCGTCGAGACGGCGATCGAGGCGATGAAGAAGGGCGCCTACGATTATTTATTGAAGCCGTTCAAGGTCGAGGAGGTCATTCACGTCGTCGAGCGTGCGCTGTATCGCCAGCGCCTTCAGACCGAGAACATCCGGCTGCGCGAGGCGCTCACGATCTACAAGGTGAGCGAGGCGATCGCGCTGTCCCACGATATCGAGCGCATCCTCGATGTCGTGCTGCGCGCCGCGATCGATGAGGTCAAGGCCGTCGTCGCGCCACTGCACCTGCTCGACCCGCGCACCGGCAACTTCGAGGAGCGCATCAAGCTCGTGTCGAGCGACAGCAAGCCGCCCGGTACCGGCCTGCCCTCGGTTGCATTCAAGCTGCTCACCGAGCAGTTCGCCGCGGGTACGCCGATCCTCGCGCACGGCCTCAAGGCCGCGCGGTTCTTCACCGAGACCTCGGCACCGGCGGACCTGACATCGTTCGTCGCGGTGCCGCTGCAAGTGCGCGGCGACATGGTCGGCGTGATGAATGTCTTCTCGTTCACGAGCGGCAAGAAATTCGACGAAGGCCACCGCAAGATGCTCGCGGTGCTCGCGTCACGTGCGGCAAGCGCGCTCGACAACGCTCGCCTCTACGTCGAGCTCCATGCGAGCAACGACAATCTCACCGTCGCCAATCGCTCGCTCGAGGAGATGTTCCAGCAGACCGTCGCTGGGTTCGCGCAAGCGCTCGAGGAGAGCGACATGTACACGCGCGGCCACTCCGAGCGCGTCGCCGTGTACAGCGAAGTGCTCGCGCGCGGTCTCACGATTCCTGACGCCGAAATCCGTCGCATCGTGCAAGCGGGCGTCATGCACGACGTCGGCAAGATCGGCGTGCGCTACGACATGCTCAACAAGCCCGGCAAGCTCACGCCCGAAGAGATCGCCGTCTTCCGCCAGCACCCCGAAAAGGGCAAGCGCATCCTCGAGCCGGTGCCGTGCCTGCACGGTCTCATCGACGGCTGCTGGTGCCACCACGAGTGGTGGGATGGTGGCGGCTATCCGCGCGGCCTCTCCGGTCACAACATCCCGGTCGTCGGTCGCATTGTCTCGATCGCCGACGCCTACGACGCGATGACATCCGACCGCGCCTACCGCCGCGCCCTCAGCCACGAGGTCGCCGTCGGCGAGATCGAGCGATGCGCGGGCACCCAGTTCGACCCCGAGCTCGCCGACGCGTTCGTGAAGTTGATCGACGCCTGGCGCCTCCAGATGAACGAGCGCGGCCACGGTTCGCTGATCCCGCGCTGACGTCCACTCCCGTGGCAGCCGCCATGCGGACCGGCGTAGGCTCGAGCCGTGACCCAACTCGTGCGCGACACGTTCTGTTCGTACTGCGGCACCCGCTACACGGAGATGACCTATCCGCGGAACTGTCCCGGCTGCAAGACGCAGGTCTGGGCCAACCCGATTCCGGTGTGCGTCGCGCTGGTGCCGATCGTCGAGGCGCGCGGGACGGGTTTGCTCGTGGTCCGGCGCGCGATCCCACCGGTGGGAAAGCTCGCGCTGGTCGGGGGGTTCCTCGAGGAGCACGAGACCTGGCAGGCAGGGATGGCGCGCGAGGTTGTCGAGGAGACGTCGGTCGTGATCGATCGGGCGACGCTGACGCCGATGTACTACGCGTCGAGCTCGCCCAAGCCGAACCGGCTGCTGCTGTTCGCGGTCGCCGCCCCCGTCGATGCCGCGGCACTGCCACCATTTGCACCAGATAGCGAGACGGCCGAGCGCGGGGTGATCTTCGGCCCGTCCGGGCTCGAAGAAGTCTTCGCGTTCTCCCTGCACATCGATGCCGCGCGCCGATACTTCGGCGAGCGCGGTATCGACAGCGCGCATTCGTACACGCCGCTGTGAACGTCTATAATGGGTGTGGTTGAGCGCTTTGCTGGGCAAATACCGCCTGGACGCACGTCTGGGCGGAGGTGGGATGGCCGAGGTGTTCCTCGGCTCGACCGTCGGGGCGGAAGGCTTCTCGCGCAGGGTCGCGATCAAGCGCGTGCTACCCGGGTTCTCGGAGAATCCGGCGTTCTCGAAGATGTTCATCGACGAGGCGCGCATCAGCTCGCGCCTGGTCCATCCCAACATCGTCTCGGTCGTCGACTTCGACCGAGATCCCGAGGGCCGGCTCTACCTCGTCATGGAGCTGGTCGACGGCCGTGACCTCGATGGTCTTGCGGCCTCGGGACCACTCCCCGTACCGCTCGTCGTGTTCCTCATTGCTGAGACCCTGCGCGGCCTCGGTCACGCGCATGACCTGCCCGTGGTCGACGATCAGATGATGCAGGGCAGCAACACGATCCGTTCGATGCGCGGCATCGTGCATCGCGACGTGTCGCCCCACAACGTGCTGTTGTCGTGGGAAGGCGCGGTCAAGGTCTCCGACTTCGGCATCGCGAAGGCGCGCAGCGCCAGCTCGGCGACCGCGAGCGAATTCATCAAGGGCAAGCCGGCGTATATGAGCCCGGAGCAAGCCAACGGTGAGGCGCTCGACGGGCGCAGCGATCTATTCGCAGTCGGCGTGATGCTGTGGGAGCTGCTGGTCGGACGGCGACTGTTTGTCGGCGAGGATACGCGCGCGACGCTGGCGGCCGTGCTGTTCGGGCAGATTCCTCGGCCGCGGTCGCTACGCAGCGAGGTCCCCAAGGATCTCGAGCGCGTCATCATGAAGATGCTCGAGCGCGAGCTGCCGGCGCGCTACCCGAATGCCGAGGCGGCGATCCAGGATCTGATGCAGTGCTCGGCAGCCCCGCGCGACGGCCGCGAGCTGCTCAAAAAGACGCTCGCGGAGCGGTTCCCACACCAGGCGCCCGTCCGTCACAGCGTCGCGAGCTCGCGCGCCGGCGCGCCGCAGCCCTCGCCTCCGCAGCAGCCGCCGTATGCGCCGCAGCAGCCTTACCCGCCGCAGCCGCTGCCGCCGCACCTGCAGCCGACGCACCAACCCGCGAACCAGCAGACGGTGGCCGACGGAAACATCGGTCGCCCGACGCCCCATGTTGCGCTACCGAGCATCGGCGCGGCGCGCGGCGCCCAGACCGGGACAATGCAACCGCCTCTGTACGTAGGGCCCGCCGCACGTCCGCTCCCCGCCGGCCACGGTCGGAAGGGCAAGCGGGCCGTGATCATCGCGTCGGTGATCGCGGGTGCAGCGGTTCTGTTCGCGGTGATCGCGACCGTCTCGCGCGGCGGCACGAAGAAAACCCTGATCGTTGCGCAAGGTTCAGCCGGCGCCATGCCCGGTCCGTCGGTGGATGCGGCTGCCCGGGGGCCCGATGCGTCCCCCCTGCCCCCGCCAGTGGATGCTGCCGTCCTCGACGCTCCGGCCCCCGTGCCGGATGCGGGCGCGGGCGACACCAAAAAAGATGCCACCGTCGTCAGACCGGGCGAGAAACGGATGGGGCGCCTCGTGGTCAAGGCGTTCCCCGTTCTCACGGTCTTCGTCGACAACAAGAAGATTCACGACACCCCCGTCGACATGCCTCTCTCGGTTGGCAAGCACAAGCTCCGGCTCGTCAACAGCGAAGGCAACCCAGAAGGTCTCACCGTGACGATCGAAGAGAACAAGGCGACCACCATCGATCGGAACTGACATGAAGAGCTCGATAGTCGTTCTCGCGAGTGTTCTCACCGCAGCGACGGCGTATGCAGAGAAGGTCGGTATCGTCGTCACCGGCGAGGCCACACTCCAACCGCAGCTCGCATCGCAGCTCGAGCGGTGGCTCCATGACCGCGGCCGCACGCTGGTCCCCGGCGCACTCGAACCGGACGCGATCAATACGCTGATCGACTGCTTCGTGCTCGAAGACCTCGCGTGCGCGCGTGGCGTCGTCGATGCCCGTTCGAGCGCGCGCTCGCTGATCTACGCGCGCGTCGACCAGACAGCCAACACCGACGGCACGCGCAACGTGTCAGTGACCGGCTACTGGTTCCAGAAGAGCGCAGAGCCCGTCGTCGAGCGCCGCGTGTGCACGCAGTGCACCGACGCCAAGCTGCTCGAGACGGTCGACACGATGATGCTGGCGCTCGCCCACACCCCGCCCGCTGCCGAGGGAGTGCCCGTCGCCGGTACCGCAACCACGAGCCCCCAGACCGAGACCGAGACCGCGGCCTCGACGCCTGCGGCCGCACCGACCACGGCCGGCGAGTCCGATGGCGGAACGCGCAGGCTCCTTCCGTACGGCCTGATGGGCGCCGGCGCGGTCGCACTGCTGTCGGGCGTGGTGATGGTCGCGATCGACGAGGATGCCGATCCGAACAACACCACAAGCCCGACGTTTCGGGATACCGCGACGACGGGCGTCGTCCTCGGCGCCGCCGGTGCAGCGGCGCTCGGCGTCGGTCTGTACCTCTGGTGGGCCGACAAGGGTGGCAGCCATCCGGTCGCCGCCGTCTCGCACGATGGCGCCGTCGTCGGCTGGTCGGGGAGCTTCTAGATCATGACTCGCATCGCACTCTTGTTGGCTTTCGTCGGGCTCGTCCCTGCCTGCAGCAAGGACAACCCCTACTTCTGCGACGACGCCTGCAAGATGATGGCGGACGCAGCCGTCGAACAGACCGGCTGCACCACGAACGACGAGTGCAGCGGCGGCACGCCCGTGTGCAATGTCGCTGCGGCCACCTGCGTCGCGTGCACGTCAGCCGATAACGGCTCGTGCGGAAGCATGCTGTGCTCGGCGACGAACGAGTGCCAGCGCTGCGTCGCGCATGACGAGTGCACGGCGTCGGACGCCTGCCTGACGTCGACCGGTGAGTGTCTCGACACGACGGCGGTCGCGTACGTCGCCGCCACTGGCAGCGATAGTAACCCGTGCACGAAGGCAACCCCCTGCCTCACGCTGACCCACGCCGCAACGCAGAAGGCGTACGTCAAGCTGCAGACCAACATCGTCGAGACCGTCTCACTGCAGAACAACGTCACCGTGCTCGCCGAGCCGCACACGTTGATCTCGCGCGCATCTGGTAACGATAACGCGGTCGTCACCGTCGGCGGCACGAGCAACGTCGTGTTGAGCGACGTGGTCGTCACCGGCGGTGCGACCGCCGCGGGTCACGGCATCTCCGTCAATACGACCACCGTCAACCTGACGCTCGATCACGTCGTCTTGCACACCAACACGGGCCTCGGGCTGCTGTTCAACGGCGGCATGCTCACCATTTCGCGCAGCATCGTCACGAACAACTTCGGCGGAGGCGCGGATATCCACGCTGACTTCGACATCACCAACTCGATGTTCGTCAGCAATGGCACCGGCGGCTCCTCGTTCGGTGGCCTGCGCCTGCTACCCAACTCGACGAAGAAGGTGTTCAGCTTCAACACCGTCGCAAACAACAACTCGAGCGACGCGCAGACGAACGGCCTCAACTGTTCCGGGTCGATGCCCGTCAGCGCCACGATCGTCGCAAACAACGCGGCGACCAACCTGTGCGCGTTCTCGTCGTCGATGTTCGATACGACGACCACGCCGGTCGGGACGAACAACAACATCCAGGGGCTGCCGGTGTTCAAGTCCGTGAACGCGAGCCTGCCGCTGTCGCCCGACTTCTATCGTATCGACAGCACGAGCGCTGCGATCGACGCCGTGACCGTTCCGATGCCCGTGCTGGTCGACATCGATGGAGACGCGCGTCCGCAGGGTGGCATGCGCGACATCGGCGCGGACGAGTACAGGTAGCAGCCGTCTGTTACGATGCAGCGAGGGAATGCGCGCTGCCTTCGTCGCACTGCTGGTCGTCGCGTTCGCAGCACCTGCGCGCGCGGACGCCAAGCCAGATGACAGCACGGTCGGCGTCATCGTTCAGGGCGGCGGTTCACTGCGCGACAAGATCGAGCAGCACATCACGAAGCGCGTGCGTCGCGAGGGCTACACGGCGGTCGACGCACCGCTCGGCAGGGATGCGCTCAACACGATCAGCAACTGCTTCATCCTCGAGGACCTCGTGTGCGCACGCGGCGTCGTCGAGGCTCGAGGAAAGACGCCGCGGCTGATCTTCGTGCGCATCGATGATTCGGGCGGGACGGTGTCACTCTCGTTCACGTGGTTCTCGCGTGGGCACGAGCCCATCCCAGCCAAGAGCTCGTGCAGCAACTGCGCGGGGACGTGGCAGGACCACACCGATGATCTGGTCAGCCAGCTCATGTCGGGCGCGGAGATGCCGATCGGCAACGGCCCCGAGCCCGAGCCCGAGATCATCCACAAGGGGCACTCGCGCCTCTTGCCCACGTTGCTGATCAGCGCCGGCGCTGCGACGCTCGTCACAGGCGGCGCCCTGCTCTACTACGGCCTGCGCGACGGTGCGACGCACAAGTACGTGTATCCCCAGCTGACGCCGGTGGGCATCACGATGATTGCGGTCGGTGGCGGGGCGATGATCGGTGGCATCATCACGTGGTGAGGATTGCGATCGCAGGTCTCGTGCTCGCGCTGCTCGGCGGCTGCAAGGCCGACCTCAATCCTGCGTACTGCGCGGCGCATCGCGACGACATCGATTGCCTCGTGAAGGGTGATCTCGTCGACGCCCCCGACAAGCCCGAGTGCACCGCCAGCGCTGAATGCGCTGGCAACACAAATGGTGGGGTGTGCGACGTCGCAGCAGGACGTTGCGTGCTCTGTATCGACGGCCTGGACAAGACCGCGTGTACCGGGGCGACGACGGTCTGCGGCGCTGACCAGCTGTGTCACGGATGCGTCACCGACGGTGACTGCGCCAGCGGCGTCTGCCTCGGCACTCAATCGTGCGCAATGCAGGAGCAGATCCTCTACGCGATCCCGATGCCCACAGGCCCCGCTACGTGCATGCGGACCGCACCGTGCACGTTCACCGCCGCGGTCGGCATGCTCGATACCACACACACGATCATCAAGCTCAGTCGCGTGCCCGGGATGGACTACATGGACGCACCGGTCTCGATCACCGGCGGAGGAACCGTCCAGATCATCGGCACGGGCGCGTCATGGAAACCAACCGGTGGCGCAGGTGGCGCGGATGCGATCACCGTCACGGGGACGACGCTCGAGATCGTCGGTCTGACCATCCAGAGCGCCGCCGGCGACAACATTCACTGCTCCAACGGAGCGCTGAACCTGCGCGCGGTCTCGCTGCTGCAGAGCCCGGGTTACGGCGTCGAATCCGATAACTGCGACGTCACGATCACCCGCTCGATCCTCGCCCAACACACGGCGGGGGCACTGTTCCTCGTGAACGGAACGCACGAGATCCGCAACAACTTCATCCACGATAACGGTGATGCCGGAAACGACAAAGGGGTCGTCGTGATCGCGAACGGCACGGGGCGATTTCGGTTCAACACCGTCGCGCGCACCGCCTCGAAGACGGGCGCGTCGAAGGTCGGTGGCATCGGATGCAGCAAGGCGGCCGGCGGCTTCGTGGTCGCGCAGAACCTCATCGCGGCTTGGGGCTTCGCCGGGATCGCGATTGGTGGCGACTGCACCGAGCGCGACAACTACTTCAGCCAGAACATCGGTTTGTTCGGCTTCGTCGACCCGACCAGCAACTTTCACCTCACGGCGGCGAGCCCAGAGGGGTCTATTCGCGACGCCGCCACGCCGGATGCGGTCGCCGACTGTGAGGAAGGCGACGGTCACATCGACGACATCGACGGCCAACCGCGGCCATTCCCGGTGTTCTGTGATCGCGGCGCCGACGAGTACCGGCCCTGACCCATCTTACGCGCGATCAAGGAGATGGAGACCGTCGACAGCACGATGACCTATGATGGCAAGGCGGTGTTCACGGTGCATCCACCGTGAGCGCTTCGCGCAGCTCTGCGATGATGCCGGCCGGCGCGCGCAGACGAACGAGTGTTCCCGCGTCGTGATGCGTCTCGCCGAGCACCGTCGTCCGCTCGTGGATCATGTGAATGACACGCTGGTGCGTATAGGGCACGTCGAGCTCGACCTCTTCGAGGGCCCCGATGAAGTGCTCGATCAGCATGTCGCGTAGCCGGGCGACATCCGCGGGCCGCTTTGCCGACAGCTGGACGGCGCGCGGGTAGCGATCGGCGAGGGAGCGCGCCTCGAGGTCGGTGCAGCGATCGATCTTGTTGAGGACGAGCCAGGTGTTGACCCGGTCCGCCTCGATCTCGCCGAGCACTTCGCGCGTGACGGCGAGCTGATCGGCGTGGGCGGGATCCGATGCGTCGACGAGGTGCAGGAGCAGATCGCAATCGCGCGCCTCGTCGAGCGTAGACCGGAATGACGCCACGAGATCGTGCGGCAGCTTCTTGATGAAGCCGACCGTGTCGGTGACGAGGATCGGCGGCTCCGTCGGCGGCACGAGGCGACGAACGGTCGTGTCTAGCGTCGCGAACAGCTTGTCGGCGATGTAGACATCCGAGCTGGTCAACGCGCGCATCAGCGACGACTTGCCGGCGTTCGTGTAACCGACGAGCGCGACGGTCGGCAGCTCGCTGCGGCGTTCGCGCCGCGTGCGCGAGCCACCCTCGATGCGCGACAGCTCTTCCCTGAGCTCGGCGATGCGGTCGCGAATGTGGCGGCGATCGAGCTCGAACGTGGTCTCGCCGGCACCCTTACCGCCGACACCACCACGCACGCGATCACCGCCGCCCGTGCCTTCGCGAAGTCGTGGCGCCAGGTACTTCAGCCGCGCGATCTCGACCTGCAGGCGCGCCTCGCGGGTCTTGGCGTGGCGATGAAAGATCTCGAGGATCACGCTCGTACGATCGAGGACGTCGACGCCGGTAGCCTTCTCGAGGTTGCGCTGCTGGCTCGGCGTGAGGTCGTGGTCGACGAGGACGACCGTGGCCTTGGCGGCGGGCTTCACGTCCTCGTCTTCCCCGTCCTCGGGATCGGGCTCGTCGGCTTCCTCCGCCTCCGCGATCTCCTCGCGCGCGATCTGATCGTGCGTCTTCTTGGCGCCCGGGCGCTCGAACTTCGGAACCTCACCGGTGCCGCCGGTCCAGGTCGCGAGCTCTTTGAGCTTGCCCTCGCCGAGAACGACTCCCGACGCCAGACGACCACGCCGCTGCACCACGCGACCGGCCGGCTCGAGGCCGAGCGTCTTCGCGAGCCGCTCGAGCTCCTCGAGCGAGGACGACAGCTCGATGTCGGTGACGCCGGGCAGTTGCACGGCGACGACGACGGCCGCTGGATGCTCATCCGCTGCGAGTCGTTGGAACAGATTGCCGTCGGTCGTCATGGGGGCGGGACCTTAGCCGATCTGGAGCTGTGCAGCGAATCCGATCAGGAGGTCGGAGTACTTGCGCGCCGCCTCCGCGTGCAGCATGTGACCCGCGCTCGGTACGACCTCGAGCCGCGCCTGGGGCAGCACCGCGAGCAGCGCATCGAGGGTCGCGCGGAAGTAGGCCGCCGATCGCTCGCCGCCGAGCAGCAACGTCGGGACCGTGACCGTTGCCAGCTCGCTGTAGCGCGGTTTGTACGCGATCAGTGCCGCAGAATCGGCGCGAATCTCGGCCCATTTGGACGCTGCTCGCTCCTGAAACGCGCGCGGCATGCGCTCGAACACGGCGTCGCCGAGCACGAACCGTAGGAAGAACTCGCCGGCGGCCGGTCCCCCGAGCGCGGCAGCGCGGCGATCGAATTCGTCGAGAAAGGCTGTGGATGCGGCCGCGAGATCATCGGAGGCTGCCATCGGCGGCTCGATCAGGATGGCCCCCCGGCACAGCTCCGGGCGCGTCCGCATGAGCTCGAGCGCGATCACCGAGCCAAAGCTCGAACCGGCCAGGATCGGGGGCTCGCCGTCGCAGATGAGGGTGGCCGCATCGCGTGCGTGG
>JAYVWH010000421.1:0-2198 GCA_043786265.1 Kofleriaceae bacterium
TCCGCACCAGGACACGCGGCGGGCGCTCTCAACATCTCGTACGACGAGCCGATCGACCTGGTGTCTGTCGCGACGTTGATCGCTGATATCGCAAACACCGGTGCGCAGGTGAAAAACACGACCGGGGTCGAGCACCCGCGGTTCTGTCTCGTCGCGGGAAAAGCTGCGCATGCGCTGCATTGGCAGCCTCCGACGCTGCGCGACCGGCTCACGAGGCTTTACGAGGCGTATGCAGCTGCCTGAGGCGGTTCGATCGAGCGCGTGGTCCGAGCGTGCGGAGATTGCTCTCGCCGCCGTGCGCGGCGCCGGAGCGGCGCTGATGACGCTGCGCGGTACGATCCGGGGGCGCGAGGAGGGCAATGGGCAGCTCAAGACGAGTGCCGATCTCGCCGCCGAGGGCTGGGTGCTTGGCTTTTTGCGCGGTCACTTTGCCGGCGAGCTCATGCTTGCGGAGGAAGAGTTCGAGGCGGCGAAGGTCCCCTGGGCCGGCGCCCAACGCTACTGGACGATCGATGCGCTCGACGGTACCCGTAGCTTCGTCGAGGGTTATCCCGGTTTTTGCGTCCAGGTCGCGTTCGTCGAGGACGGGCAGCCACGCGTCGGAGTGATCGACGAACCGGTTGCCGGACGCACATACCTCGCCGTGCAAGGGGCAGGTGCCTGGCGGATCGAGGCTACCGGCACGACGCGCTTGACCGGAGCGCGCGGACGTGCGCTCGCGGACGGCCTTCGTTTCGTCGATAGCACACCGCCACGTGAAGATGTCGGTGCAGTGTTCGATCGCTATCGCGGCGAGTTCGTCGAGTGCGGCAGCGTCGGGCTCAAGATCGTGCGCGTGAGTGAGGACGCAGCCGACATCTACGCGAAGCGATTTAGCTACAAGCTCTGGGACGTGGCGCCGGGTGAAGTCCTGGCGCGCGAGACGGGCCTGGTGCTAGCGAGCTGGGCAGGGGACCGGATCGACTACGGAGGCGCGCGCAGCCATTTCGAATCGATCTTGGTGAGCGATGCCAAGATCCATTCGGATCTCTGCGAAGTCCTCGCCGGCTAGCCGGCCCTCGGCGACTGCGGCTGCGCGTCATCTTCGTACGTGTAGCCGTAGTACGAATAGTAGTAGCCGCTGCGCGGGTTCGGCTCGATCCCATTGACGATCACGCCAAATATCTTGCCGCCGACATCCTTTATCTGCTTCGACGAGCGCTTGAGCTCTTCGCGCAGCGTCTTGTCGGCTTGCGCCACCAGGATGACACCATCGGTTTGCTTCGACAGGACGACCGCGTCGGTCACGACGTTGAGCGGCGGTGAATCGAGAATCAGGAGATCAAAGCGCTTCGCGAGCTCGCCGAGCACCGTCTCGAATCGTTGCGTCATCAAGATCTCGGCAGGGTTCGGCGGGAGCGGGCCGCACGGCAGCACGAACAGGTTCGGGATATCGGTCGTCTTGATGACCGAATCGTAGTCGTCCTCACCAACGAGCAAGTTCGAGAGGCCGGTCTGGCGCGACAGCCCAAGCGATACGTGTAGGCGCGGACGGCGCATGTCGGTATCGATGAGCAGCACCCGCTGGCCGCTCTGTGCCATCGTGGTGCCGAGGTAGATGACGCTTGTCGTCTTGCCCTCGCGCGGATTGGCGCTCGAGACGACGATACGCTTGATCTGCCGATCGGCCGCGGAGAACAGGATGTTCGTGCGCAGCGAGCGACAGCACTCGGCAACGCGCGACGTCGGGTGCTGGTGGACATGAAGATCGCGTGACGAGTCGTTGTCGTCGACATTGGGCTCATCGATCAACGGAATGACACCAAGCACCGGCACCCCGGCTGCCTGCTGTGCGTCATTCGTCGACTTGATCGAGCGATCAAGGAACACGATTACCCCGATCAACCCGAAGCCTAGGAGCAGTGACAGCACCAACGCCCCGATCACGTTGTTGCGCAGCTTCGGCGAGACTGGAACACCAGGCACAAGCGCGCGGTCGAGCGGACGCACGTTCGAGGAGTCGATCGACGAGTTCATGCGATCGCTCAGGTCCGTTGTCGAGAGTCGCGTGCGGAGAATGTTGTAGCGGTCCTCCATGCTCTTCTTGCGACGCAACAGCTCGTTGTACGCGACGACCTTGGGACCGAGCTCGAGTGCTTCCTTGGTGCTTTTTTCGACTTCCGCCTTGAATGCCGCTTCCGTCGCCAAGGCGGCGGCGA
>JAYVWH010000422.1:0-12391 GCA_043786265.1 Kofleriaceae bacterium
CCGATCTCCGCCTGCGATCCGACCGCGCGCAACCGCGACTTCAACGTCCGTGGAGCGCTTCTTTTAGTTCAGTAGACCGATCACGAGCTTGATCACCAATACGCCCGACACGCACAGCACCAGGATGCGCACGATGCGGTCCCCGCCGCGCATCGCGAGGCGCGCGCCCACGATGCCCCCGCACAGCTGACCAAACGCCATCGGCAGCGCGAGCTCCCAGACGATCAGACCCTTGTACGCAAACACGCTGACCGCGGCGAGGTTGGACGCGAAGTTCACGACCTTGGCATCTGCGCTCGCGTGAACGAGGCTGCGCCCACACAGCGCGACGAAGCCGACGATCAGAAACGTTCCGGTGCCAGGACCGAAGAAGCCGTCGTACGCGCCGATCACCAGGGCGAGCGCAGCGGCGACGAGCGGCCGGCGGTTGGTGTCCTGCGTGACGCTCGGTTTCTTGATCACGAGAAGCACCGCTGCGCCGATCAGCATCGCGATCACGATCGGCCGCAGCGCGTCCTTGTCGATACCCGTCACGATCGTCGCGCCCGCGAACGAGCCGGCGAAGCCGAGCGGAAACGCGTAGAGCGCCTGCCTGCGGTCGACGCGCCCGGCCCGCCAGAACGCGACGAGGGCGGCAAACGACCCCCACACGCTCTGCCCTTTGTTCGTCCCGAGCGCCTGGTGCGGCAGGAGGCCCGCGGTCAGCAGCGCCGGCAGTGTGATCAATCCGCCACCCCCAGCGATCGCATCGACCGTGCCAGCGCCAAACGCCGCGAGCGCGAGCAACACGATCGTCAGGACGTCCACTGCGCGGACGGTAACACCGTATGCTCGACCCCATGCGCTGCCCGCAATGCTCGGTCGACCTCGACGAGACCTCACGCCCCGAGTGCCCGCAATGCGGCGGCACGTTCGCCAGCAATGACGACCTCGACCGGTTACTCGAGGTCGAAGACAACCGGCGCGCGCCTGGTGCGCGGCGCACGATGGCGGACTGGCCGATCGGTGAAGAGCCCAGCGAACGCCAGTGCCCGGTGTGCGAGCAGCCAATGTTGCGCGCGCAGATGGAGCGCGTCCTTGTCGAGCGCTGTCTGGCCCACGGAGTGTGGTTCGACCGCGACGAGCTCAAGCGCGTGTTGGCCCCCAACGTCGACGAGCCCGACTACGCCGCGGCGCAACGCCCGCACCGTGGCCCGCCCGCCCCGTTCGAGCTGGGCAAGCTCGGTACCGTCGTGCAGCTCGTCTATTCGCAAATTCGACGCCCCGCGCAGCGCTAGCTATAGTCACTGGATGGAAGTAACCGTCGTCGGTGCCGGCATCATCGGCCTGACGACCGCGCTGGCCCTCGAGGCACGCGGGCACGATGTCCGCATCGTCGCGAAGGCAACCGGTGCGCAGACCACGTCCGCGATCGCGGGCGCCGTATGGTTTCCGTACCGCGCCGGCCCGCCCGACAAGGTCGCGCTGTGGGCCGCGCGCACGCGGCGCCGGTTGATCGATCTCGCAGCACGCGAGCCGAGCGCAGGCATCGACGTGCTCACCGGCTACACCATCACGACCGAGGCGTCGGCGAATCCGCCGCGCCCGTGGTGGGCTGCACTGCCGACGATGGAAGGTGACGGGCTCGCCATCGCCGACAGCGGCGCCGACGGCGGCGCGGAGTCGATCAACGCGGTCGACGACGTGCAGCGCGTGCCCTCGCCCGTCGCCGGTCAGCCCGATGCGTGGCGGTTCACCGCGCCGCGCGCACAGCCCTCGCTGTTTCTGCCTTGGCTCGAGGCGCGCCTGCGCCGGCCGATCGAGCGCCGCGTAGTCAGCGATCTCACGGCCGAGCCCGGGGACGCCGTGATCAACTGCACCGGCCTCGGTGCGCGGGAGCTCGCAAGCGATCCGCTCGTGTTCCCGCTGCTCGGCCAGATCCTGATCGCCGAGCGCGGCGGCGCCGATACCTCGATCACGGTGACCGATGACCGTATCCCCGACGCGATCTTCTACATGATCCCGCGCCGCGACGAGCTCGTGCTCGGCGGCTGCTCGTTACCGTTTCCACCGGGCGCAGAACCCGAGATCGACGAGGCGATCACGCGCCGCATCGTCGACCATGCCGGCCGGCTCGGCATCGCGATCGGGACCGTACGCACCGAGCGCGTCGGCCTGCGCCCGTATCGCGCTGAAGTCCGTCTCGAGCGCGACCCGTCCGACGCGCGCATCATCCACAACTACGGCCACGGCGGCGCCGGCTTCACGCTGTGTCACGGCTGCGCCGAGGACGTCGTCGCGCTGCTCAGCCGAGATAGCCGCTGAAGTAGAGCCCGGCGCCCGCGGCCGACATCACGAGCAGGATCACCGATGCGATGATCAGGCCCCGACCGCTTCGCGGCGCCGGCTTCGCCGTACCTACCGTTGCGCCGTCCGCCCTGGTATCCACAGCGGTCTCGACGACGGGACGCCCCCCCGACTTCGGCTCGGCAGCGGGCGACTTCGCTTGCTGCGCGCCCATCCCGCGCTGCGTCGAGTCGACCTTCGACTTCGCGGCATCCTCGCGCACCATCAGCTTGGTCGGATCGTCATCGCCAGGACGCGTCTTCGTGCTCTCGATCTGGAACGTCCCCTTGGGCTTGTCGCTGACCGCGGTCAGCTCCTGCGAGTCGCCGAGCGTCAGCGGCGTGCTGCGTGGCATCGGCGTCGCATTGCGCGGCTGGTGCATCCGCGCGGGCGCCTTGTCGTGCGGTGTCTCGTCCATCGCAAGCACGGCCGGCTGCACGAGGCCCTCGGTCAGGCAGCGCTCCCACGCGCTACGGAGTGCCTGCTCGGCCTCGGATGCATCTTTGAAGCGCGCCTTGTCGCTCGGCTGCAGCGCGGTCATGCAGACCTGCGAGAGCGGCTCGGGGATCGATGGATCGTGCCGCGTCGGCGGCGGTGCGTTGCCCTGCACGACGTAGCCGTTCGTGGTCTTGGTGTCGGGGCCCTCGTACGGAATGCGCCCGCTCATGAGCTCGTACATCACCGCGCCCCACGCGAACACGTCGGCCTGCGGAGTGTAGCGACCTTCCTTGATCGCCTCGGGCGGCGAGTAACCGGGCGTGCCCATGAAGATGCCGACCTGGGTCAGGTCGCTATCGGGAAGGCGCGCGATGCCGAAGTCGGCCAGCTTCCACCGGTTGTCGCCGGCGTGGAGAACGTTCGCGGGTTTGACGTCGCGATGGACGATGCGCTGGCGGTGCGCGAATGCGAGCGCGCTCGAGAGATCGAGACCGATCTGCACGCAGCGCGCGAGTGGCAGTCGCACGCGATCGAGGCGATCGGCGAGTGATTCGCCGGGCAGATACTCGAGCACCATGAACGGCGCACCGCTGTCCTCGTCGACGCCGACGTCAAAGATCGTGACGATTGCGGGATGGGACATCTTCGCGGCGGCCTTGGCCTCGCGCTGAAACCGTTCGAGGAACGCCGACCGCACGCGCCGTCCCTGTTGCTGCGGCGACATGATGGTCTTGACCGCGACGGTGCGGTCGAGCAGTGGGTCTCGCGCCTTGTAGACGATGCCCATCGCGCCCTTGCCGATGGTCTTGATGACCTCGTATCTGCCGATCGATTTGCGACCTTCATCGCCGACCAGGCCCATGCCTGGCACCGCTTCAGCCTTTGCCCGCGTATTCGTGCGCGGACGTGCGTCGTCGGTCATCGGCCCGAAAAGTCTAACACGGCCGCGCGAACGGCCTAAAAACCTACTTTGCCGTGCGGCCGGCGCCCGAGATCTTGGTGCCAGCAGGCACGCTGGCGGTCACGAAGGCGTTTCCACCCACCACAGCGCCCTTTCCGATGACGGTCTGGCCGCCGAGGATGGTCGCGTTGGCATAGATGACCACCTCGTCCTCGAGCGTGGGATGGCGACGGGTCCCCGGCTCGGGGCGCGCTTCGCCCTGGGGCACCGTCAGCGCGCCCAAGGTGACGCCCTGGTAGATGCGGACGTGATCGCCAATGAGCGTCGTCTCGCCGATCACGACGCCCGTGCCGTGGTCGATAAAGAAGGACTTACCGATGTCCGCGCCGGGGTGAATGTCGATGCCGGTCCGCCGGTGGGCGAGCTCGGTCATCATGCGCGGGACGATCACCGCCCCCTCCTCGAACAGCGCATGGGCCATCCGGTACACGGTCACCGCGTAAGCGGTCGGATAGGTCAGCAGGATCTCGTCGATGCCAGTTGCCGCCGGATCGCTCTCGAACGCAGCACGCAGGTCCAGGCGCACTTGGGCCCGCAGCTGGGGGAGGCGAGCGATGAAGCGCGACGTGATGTCCTTTGCACGCGCGGTGCACTCCACGCACTCCAGCTCGTTGCGACCGAGCTTCTGCTGCCGCTTGTGGAGTAACGCGCGATAGACCTGACGATGCAGCGCAAGGCGAAGCTCGTCGACGCGCAACCGGACCACGTCGGCGAGCTGCGAGCGCTCGATGCGGGCCACATCTGGGCCCGCGTAGCCTGGAAACAGCAGCGCGCGACACATGTCGATCACGTGCTCGACCGCGGCGTCGCTGGGCAGCTCGTAGCTGCCGATGTGCTGCATCTCTGCCGCTGCAGGATCGAGATACGCTTCGAGCAGCTCGTCCGCTACGTCCATGGCCCGTGCTTAGCACGTCAGCTGTCGACAAGGGCGACCGCGTGGCCTCCCCGATCGTGCGAGGACGCCTGCGCGAGAATACGTACCTCACCGCTCGCAGTCCTCTCGACTATCTCGGACACGCCGTCGAAGCGAAGGTCGAGCAGGCGGCCCACGAGATGAGCCGTCACGCCAAAGCGCGCGAACGGCAGCTCGCGCATCGAACCGCACAAGCCTTCGCGATTCCATTGCTCGGCCCGGGTCTGCGTCTCGCCTGGCTCCGCGTACTTCCAGGGCTCGTCCCACGGCCACGGGTTGGCCGCGGGATTGGCGATCACGTCGACACCCTTGCGCTCGAGCAGGCGCTTGCCCATCACGACGAAGCGCTCGTTGCGCGTGTGCGGCTCGCGAAAGCCGTCGTAGCACACGAGCGTCGCGAGCCTGCCGAGCGGCGTCTCGACGATCGGAATGTTCGCGTCGCCGCGCGCGAGAGCGAGCCCGCCCTTCGCGCCGTCCTCCATGCCCGGGACGAGGTTTACTTTGTCGGTCGTCGCGAGCAGTCGCCCATCGGGGCCAAACAGAAGCGACGTGTTGTGCAGCTCGCCATCCGGCGCAAGGCGCAGGTACGACCCCGCGACGACGTACGCCTTGTGCTCACGTGCGAGCGGTCCGAACACCGTCTTCCAGTAGCGCTCGCCGTCGGGCGCGAGCGCGGCGAGCACCGCGTGCTTGGGATCGAGCAAGCGCGTGCTCGCGACGCCGCGCAGCACGTCGAGCGGGCGGCGAACGGCCGACGCCGCGAGCGCCGCGCCGAGCGTCTTGGCCTTGCGAGCCGCCGGTGGCGCTAGCGCGTAGAGTGCGAGGTGACCGGCGATCTCCGGAAACACGAGTAGTCGCGCCGCAGCTGCGCTCGTCGTCGACAGTGCGCGCGTCGCCGCACCGGCAATGTGAAGCCGGTAGGCATCCGGGGATGCCAGCACGTCCTGCCCGATCTCGAGCTGGACGGCGACGAGCGCGATGCTCGTCACTTCTTGGGCTGCGCGACGACGCGGAGGTACGGTTTCACCGTCTTCCAGCCGCTCGGAAACAGGGTCTTCGCGTCTGCATCCGACACGGACGGCACGATGATCACGTCCTCGCCGTGCTTCCAGTTCGCCGGCGTCGCGACCTTGTGGTTCGCCGTGAGCTGCAGTGAATCGATCACGCGCAGGATCTCGTCGAAGTTGCGTCCCGTCGACATCGGGTACGTCATCATCATCTTGATCTTCTTGTCGGGGCCGACAACGAACACCGAACGCACCGTCTGGTTCGTCGCCGCGGTGCGGCCGTCGGTCGTGACGTCCTCGGCGGGGAGCATGTTGTAGAGCTTCGAGACCGCGAGGTTACCGTCGGCGATGATCGGATACTTCACCGCCGCGCCCTGCGTCTCCTCGATGTCACCGAGCCAGGCCTGGTGCGACTCGACCGGGTCGACGCTCAGCGCGAGCAGCTTGACGCCGCGTTTGGTGAACTCCGGCTCGATCTTCGCCATGTAGCCAAGCTCGGTCGTGCACACGGGCGTGAAGTCCTTGGGGTGCGAGAACAGCACCGCCCAGCCATCGCCGATGAACTGGTGGAACGAGACCTGGCCTTTGGTGGTGTCGGCCTTGAAGTCGGGGGCCGTGTCGTTGATGCGAAGTGACATTCGGTGAAGTTGCCCCCGAACCCACCTACAGGGAAGGCACGCAACGTGAAAAAGACCGGGCTCACCCGTCGGAAGAAGCCCTGTCGGAGGAAGCCCGAGGCACGGGGCGTGGTGCGTCGTTGATCTTGGCGATCACCTGGTCGACCTTCTGCTCCGGAATCGTCACGCGCGTCGGCATACCACCGCCGAGCTCGAACAGCGCGACGAAGTCCCAGCCCGAGTCGAATGCCGCGGCGATCGTGAGCATGCCGGAGTCGCGAACAATGGATACCGGTGCCTTCGCCTGCCCTGCCAGCAGCAGATCGGTCTTGTCGAACTGTCCCGCTGCGCCCTGTGTGTCGACGATCGCGACGCGACCCCGGATCGTGAACCGTTGCGCCAGCTCCTGAGTCCGCCCGTCACGGCGCTCGAACTCGGCCGCAGCCTCGCCGATCATGTCGTCGTGCGGACCCTTCTTCATCCCGTCCACGAGGAAGTGGATCACCGCGCGCTTGAGCTGGTCATCGCGAAACTTTGCCCGGAGCGCCTTGTCGATCCGCATCGCGAGCGCACCCGGTGTGCCAACCCGCGTATCGACCGCGCGCGCGTCTTCGTCTGCGCCGGCATACGGCTCCTTGCCGCCCATGATCCACTTCGCCGCGGCGTAGAGCCCGTCGAGATCGACGTGCGTCATGATCGAATCGATCGGACCGGTCTGTCGCACCAACTCCGGTGTCACCATCTCCGGACACGCGCCGTGCTGAGCCTTGGTCGCGAGCACGAAGCGCGGGTCGCTGGCGAACTGCGCGTGCCGCTCGTGATCGTGATGGTCGACCCACGCTGCGAGCCGATCACCCAGCCCGACGATGAAAGGCTTTGTCGTGATCTCGAACGACACGCTCGTCCCGACGGTTGCAGCGAACGCGATGTCGAGGACGACAACGCGGCCAAGCACTTTATCGGGCTTCGGCAACACTCGCGGCGAGGCGAAGGTGAGGTTCGGTAGGTGCAACGTAAGGACCGTAGCACCTCTCTGCTAGCGGTATCCGCCGACGCGCGCACGTACGCGATCGCAGCGCACTCCGAGGACAGCGCCGCGAACACGATCAACGGCGACGCGACCGACGAATCGGCGACGGACAGCGGCGCCGTCGAGATCAGTTACTTCGGACAGTAGAGCGTCGTGCTCCAACCGTCGTGCAGGTAGACCTGCCGCACGGTGCCGCGATCACCACACTGCGCACCGCCGGGAAGCAGCAGGCAGAGCGTGCGCTCGCCACCATCCGCGACGAGTGCGCTGCGGCGCCCGGGCGCGACCTGGCCGATATGCGCGCCGTCGATCCAGATTTCCACCTGATCAGCGCACCGCGTGTTGTCGACGAAGAACGTCGTACGCGGCTTCGCGCGCAGCGGCGGCCGCACGGGAATCGGATCCGGCTTGTCCTCCTGGATGACCTTGTAGCGCAGCGGATCGGAGAACGCTGCGGCAAGCAGCTTGTCGCTGCACCCGGCGGCGCGCAGCTCTGGGGTGACGCCGCGGGTCCACTCGGCACGCAGCTCGCCCACGTCGGCGAGCGCGGTGCGATAGCCCTTCTTCGCTGAGGCGACCGCCGCGCGGCTGTTCGGCAAGAGGCCAGCCGTGAGCGCCGCGTCGTCGTGGCGCGCGATGTAGCGGTACGCAAACTCGAGGTCGACGCCGAGCCGTTGGTACTGCGTCAGCTCTTGCTGCGCGCGATGCCACGTGGGCGCGATCTCTCCCGCGGGGCAGATGTGAACGCTGCCCGGCTTGACGCGAGCGGCCGGGCCCTGCCCGACCGACCCGAGCAGCTCCAGCACGTCTCTTTGGTACCTCGTGCGCAGATCCAGCATCGCTGTCGTCGAGTGCTCGTAGCGATCGAGGACTTCTTGCAGCGCTTCACCATCTCCCCACGGACGGACGATCTCGGGCTTGAAGTCGAGCGCCGGGGTCGCGCCCGCACTCAGCGCGCTCAGTGCCGCGTTCGCGGCCGCCAGGTTCGGCGTGAACTGCAGCGCGAGCGTGAACTGATCGCGCGCCGCGGCCGTGTCTCCCGCGAGCGCGTTCGCGACACCCGCGAGGTAGTGCAGCGGCCCATCGGTCGGCCAGCCCACGAGGGCGGCGTCCACCTGCGCGAGCGCGGCGGTCGCGTCCTTGCGCGCGAGCTCCGCGGCGACGAGCGCACGGCGCGACGCGAGCACGCGCGGCGCCGTCTTGACCGCCTCGCGCAGGTTCCACGCGGCCTCGCCGGTCACGTTCGACAGGTATGCGATCACGCCGAGCGCGTGGACCGCAGCGGGCCGATCGGCGGCGAACTTCAGCAACGACGTGTATGCGCGCGACGCCTCGGGCAGTCGACCAGCGTCGAACAACGCCTGGGCGATCGCGAAGCCAGGCAGGCTCGAGTCGGCCTCGACGCGCGTGGCGCGCTGATACCAGGCGAGCGCGGTGTCGAGGCTGCCGTGGCGCCGATGCGCATCACCGATGCGAACGAGCAACGCGAGATCGAATGGCCGCTGTGCGGCGATCAGCTCGAGCGCCTTGATAGCCTTGGGCCACTCGCCGATCGCGCCGTACGCGCTCGCGAGATCACTCTTGATGTCGAGGTCGAGCGGCAGGCGGGTCTCGATCGCTTCGAGCTCGCGGATGAGCCCCGGCGTGTCGTTGCGCGACGCGTGAATCAGCACGAGCACGCGCCGCGCTTGGAGGTGATCGGGCGCGTGCGCCGTGACTTGCTCGAGCTGGCGCTCGGCCGCGTCGGCCTCGCCGCCCTGCCACATCGCGGAGCCAAGCTCGTAGCGCGCGTCGAGATCCCACGGCCGTTTGCCGACGAGCTTGCGGAACAGCTCGAGCGCGACCTCGTGCTTGCCCGCCCGCGCCATCGCGAACGCGGCTGCGCGCAGCGACGGCACGTCATCCGGTGCGAGGTCCGCTGCGTAGTTGAACTTGCCGGTCGCCTTCGCGATCAGCTTCGGATCACCCGCGGCGGTCACCATGTAGAGCTCGCCGAGAAGGCGCTGGGCCTCGAACAGCTTCGGATCGAGGAACACGGCTCGCTCGAGGTCATGTTTGGCCGATTCCAGGTCCGGGCCGATTGGCGCCCCGGCCGAGCCACTGCCACTTCCGGCCGAGCCCGCCGAGCCGGTGGCAAGCAGCCGGAATGCATCCATTGCCTCGAGGGCGCCGGTGAAGTGGCCCAGGCCGCGCCCCATCATGAACACCGGATAGACGTCGGCCGACAGCGTGCGGCTCAGGCGCTCGCTGCGATCGACATCGACGGTGATGCCGGCCTCGCTCCACGCTTCGCCGGCTGCCTCGCCAAGAATCTTGTGATACTGGGCGGGCGGTCCCATGCGCTGGGCCTGGCCGACGATCGTCGCGACCGTTTTGTCGGCTTTCCAGATCAGCACCGCGATGCGCAGGTTCTCGCCGACGCGGTCGAACCAGCCCGTGACGACGAACGCCGCGCCCGCCTGCTTCGCGAAGTCGTTGACGGTGTCGGGATCGGGCGGGATGCGCGTCCCGGGGACGTACAGCGGAGGCATCTCCGCCTCGAGGCCGAGCACGTTCTCGGCTTTCTCGGCGATCTCGAACGGCGCCTCGGCCACGATCCACTCGAGAGACTTGCCGTTGACGACGTGATTCTCGAACGGGGTAACAACCAGCGTCGGCGGGCCCGGCGCCCAGTCCGGGACCGCGGTTGCCGAGGTCGTCGGGGCGGCGGCGGCGGCGGCTGCGCTCGCAGGGCGTGCGACCTCCTCAGCCGGATCGCTCGGCTGAGCGAACACGGCAGTTCCCATCGCCATCACGGCGACCAAGACGTGCCTCCCGCGCGGAGACCTCATAGACTCCAATCATACCCGTGGCCGACTCGCCGCGCCCGCCTACATCCGCTGCGCCTCGCAAGAAGACACGCAAACGCCGCCTCCGCCTGGTGTCGGTGCTGCGCCTTGTCTTCCTGCTGCTGATCTATGGCGTGTCGCTGGCGGCCGCCGGCGTCTACTACGTGGTGTCGACCATCAACGAGGATCTGCCCGAGGACCTGACCCGGCTCCTCGACTACCAGCCCAACCGCAGGTCGGTGGTGCTGTCGAGCGACGGCGAGGAGATCGGGGCGTTCTCGGTCGAGAACCGGCGGATCATCCCGCTCGATCGTATGCCGCCGCACGTGCCGGCAGCGTTTTTGTCGGCCGAGGACCGCCGGTTCTACAAGCACCCGGGCTTCGACCTCATCGGCATCGCGCGCGCCGCCTACAAGAACTTCAAGTCGAGCGGCATCAAGCAGGGCGGCTCGACGATCACGCAGCAGATCATCAAGCAGACGATCCTGTTCGCGGAGGAGGGCGAGCTCGAGGATCTCGATCTGGCGCCCGAGCAGCGGACACAGATTCGAAAGAACCAGAAGTACAAGCGCAAGATGAAGGAGGTCATCCTCGCGTATCGCCTCGAGCGCGAGCTCACGAAGGCCGAGATCCTCTCGATCTACCTCAACCACGTCTATCTCGGTCACGGTGCGTACGGCGTTGGCGCAGCGGCGGAGACCTACTTCGGCAAGGAGGTCGAGGACCTCACGATTGCGGAGGCCGCGATGCTCGCCGGCCTGGTCGCATCACCGACGAAGTACGCACCGCATCGCAACATGGAGCTCGCGCGGCAGCGCCAGAAGTACGTGCTGGGTCACATGCTCGACGACAAGTACATCACCGTCGCCGAGCACGACGCTGCACTCACCGAGCCGATCGCGCTCGTCGAAGGTGGTGCGGGACCAAATGCCGACCTCAACCACCTCGCGTCGCCCTACTTCGTCGAGTACCTGCGCCGGTTCGCGACCAAGCGCTACGGTAATAGCTCGCTGTTCCAGGGCGGCCTGCGGTTCTACTCGACGCTCGACACCCAGGCCCAGGCCGCCGCCGAAGGGGCACTGCGCAAGGGCCTCGAGTCGCTCGACAAGCGGCTCGGATTTCGCGGCCCGATCGGTGCGGTCGCGACCGCGCAGCGCGGTGCATGGACCGGCGGCCCGGCGCACCCGCTCACCGGCGCGAACGACGACACCAGTGCACTCGCGGACCAACTGCTCGCAGAGCAGCGCTACGGAGCGATGATTGTCGAGCTGGGGGGTGTGAGCTCGTCGGGACGGTCCGGTGGCGTCGTCGTCGATCTCGGCCCCAAGCGACTTCCGCTCGTCGATGCCGATGCGAAGGACGTGCGCGGCTGGCGTGGCGATCCCAAGGATCCGAAGCTCGCCGGCAAGAAGGCCGAGCTCGGTGACCTGCTGCCGGTCCGGCTCAACGCCGAGGGCACCGCGGCCACCGTCGCACAGCGTCCGGCGCTGCAGGGCGCACTCGTCGCACTCGAGCCCCGCACCGGCCGCGTCGTCGCGCTCGTCGGTGGCTACGACTGGGTCGCGTCCCAGTTCGATCGCGCGACGCAGGCGAAGCGGCAGGTCGGCTCATCGATCAAGCCGTGGATCTATGCGGCCGGCATCGAGTCCGGCAAGACGCCGGTGGACACGATGCACGACGGTCCGTTCTCGGTGTCGACCGCTACCGGTGTGTGGACGCCGGCGAACTACGACAACAAGTACATGGGCAACGTGACGCTGATGACCGCCCTCGCCTACTCGCTCAACACGATCAGCGTGCAGATCGCCGTCGCGGTCGGCCTCGATCGGATCATCGAGATCATGCGTGGCTTCGGGATCACGTCGCCGATCCCGCGCCACATCTCGATCGCCCTAGGCACGCCGGACCTCGCCCCGATCGAGATCGCAGCCGGTTACGCCGGCATCGCAAACGGCGGCCGTCGCGTCACGCCGCGCTTCTTCGATCTCGTCACCAACACGAGCGGCGAGACCGTCGAGGACCTGCGCGATTTACCGCCCGGCCCGCAGGTGATCTCCCCGCAAGTCGCCTACGTGATGGTCAACATGATGAAGGGCGTCGTCTCGCGCGGCACGGCGAAGTTCGCGCTGACTGTCGGCCGCCCCGCGGCGGGCAAGACCGGCACGAGCGCGAATTACCGCGACGTCTGGTTCACCGGCTTCACGACGGACTTGCTGTGCACGGTGTGGATCGGTCGCGACGATTCGACGCCGATCGGCGACAAGATCACGGG
>JAYVWH010000423.1:0-2381 GCA_043786265.1 Kofleriaceae bacterium
GTGCGTCGGCGCAGGCGCGTGCCGGCACAGGCTGCGACGTGCGTCCCGACAGACTACGATGTGCGCGTGCGCACCAGACCGATCGGACCCGGCGTCACCGCGATCGGCTGCGGCGATCTCTCGCTCGCGATCGCGGCAAACCGAGGCGTCGATGCGCGCGAGGTCGAGCGCACGCTCCACCACGCGATCGAGCTGGGCCTGACGTTCGTCGACGTTCACGCCGAACCCGATGCCGAGCGGCTGGCCGGCAACGCGGTGCGCACCCAGCGCGCCCGCGACCGTGTGATGCTCGCGGTCACCATCCCGCTCGTGCCACCGCGCCCCGGCGTTACCCGCCGCGACGTGCTCCCCGAGCTGTTGCCCGCTCGCTACCTGCAGGAGACCACCGAGGCCGCGCTGCGCACCACGCGCCTCGACGCGTTGCCACTGGCCCAGCTTCCGCTTCGCTCGGCGTGGCGCGACTCCACGGCGTGGGCCGAGCTCGCCGGTACCTGCGCGCGCCTCGTGCACGAGGGCAAGGTCCTCGCGTGGGGCGCGCGGCTCGACGAGATCGACGACGGATCGATCGGCTTCACCACCGAGCCCTGGATCACCACGCTCTCGGTCGTTTACAGCCTGATCGATCGCACCGCCGAGGAGCTGTTCGCCACCAAGACCCAGGTCCTCGCGCGCCAGCCCCTCGCCGGTGGCGCTCTCGCGGGCATCCTCGGCCCCGGGATGAAGCGACCGCCGCGCGACGATCGCAACGAGATGACGCTCGCCGATCTCCAGCACGCCGCGGTGATCGCGGCACGGCTTGCCTGCGAGGTGCGCACCGAGCCGCTGTCGGCGCGCTCGTGCGATGACTCTCGCGAGCTCCTCGAGACCAACCAGCGCCCCACGCACCTCGAGGCCTCGACCGTAGCCGAGCTCGCGCTGCGCTTCGTCATCGATCGCGGCGCGATCGCGCTGCCTCGCCTGCACCGCTACGAAACCGTCCTCGGTGCCGTGATCGCAGGTTCCGCGCCGCTGCTCAGCGGCACCCTCGTCGGGCGGATCATCGACGCGAATCGTTGACGTACTGTACACGCGTTCAGTACAGTGCCCGGGCGTGGATCACCGCCCTGTCTCCAATCCGCTGGTCCGGTTTCGCGACCTCGCCGTCAGCTATGACGAGGGCGAAGGTCCGCCGCCCGCCAAGGTCACGCTACTCGAGGATCGATCGCGATCGATCCTCTCGAGCAACGACTCGCCCGACGTCGGCTTCAAGTGGAGCGCCAACCCGTATCGCGGATGTCTTCATGCCTGCGCCTACTGCCTCGACGGCGAGACTCCGATTCTTCTCGCCAATGGACGTCATCGCCGCCTGGCCGACATTCGCGTCGGCGATGAAGTCCTTGGGACGGCACTACGGGGCAAGCATCGCCACTACGAACGCACCACAGTTCTCGAGCACTGGAAGACCGCAAGACCGGCCTATCGGATCACGTTGGCAGACGGGACAACTTTGGTGGCTAGTGGGGACCATCGGTTTCTGACGAACCGCGGCTGGAAGTATGTACGCCCCGCCGAACTTCCAACGCAGCGACCCTCGCTCACGACCAACAACTCACTTCTTGGCGTGGGCGCGCTTGCGCCCGGTCCCTCAGAAACGGACGACTACAAGCGTGGCTACCTCTGCGGAATGATCCGCGGTGACGGGCTGCTCCGACGATATGACTACAGTCATCGCCGAAGGCAGAGCGACGTCCAGCACCAGTTCCGACTCGCGCTGACCGATCTCGAAGCGCTTGCTCGTTCGAAGCGCTACCTCCACGAGATGTCGGTCGCGACCTTTGAGTACGAATTCGCCGCCGCGCGCCCCGACTACCGCGCGATGCGAGCGATCCGCACCAGTACCCGATCCGGATTTGAGGAGATCACTGCGATTGTCTCGTGGCCAGCTGAGCCGAGCGACGACTGGCAGCTTGGGTTTCTTGCCGGGATTTTCGACGCTGAAGGGTCGCGGAGTCAGCACGTTCTGCGCATCGCGAACATGAACGAGAAAATGATCGCGCAAACGGTGACTGCGATGCGTCATTTCGGGTTTGACGCCGTCGTAGAGAAGATCGATCGGCTACCAAAGCCCATGTTCAATGTTCGCCTGCGAGGCGGCGTTCGCGAGCATCTACGTTTCTTCCACACAACCGGTCCCGCGGTTACCCGCAAGTGGGATCTCGATGGGCTCGCGATCAAGACTTTCGGAGACCTTCGCGTTTCATCCATCGAACCGATCGGCGCTCGACAACTGTTCGACATCACTACCGGCACCGGCGACTTCATCGCGAACGGCGTGGTGAGCCATAACTGCTATGCGCGGCCGACGCACGAGTACCTCGACATGGGAGCAGGCACGGACTTCG
>JAYVWH010000424.1:0-2588 GCA_043786265.1 Kofleriaceae bacterium
TCGGTTCTCATGCTCCCGACCGGCACCACGCTGCTGCAGACCGGCGGGACCATTCTCGCCGCTGGTTCGCTGACGCAGCAGCTGTATCTCGGCACGGACCCGAGCAGCTCGGAGAAGTTCTACACCGAGCTCATCGACGAGGGCATGGGGCGTCGCCGATCGCTGATGCACTACAACGGGGGATTCACCGAGCTAGACGGCCTGACCGAGGCCACCGCGACGATCCAGCCCGGTCCGCTGACACTGATGCTGTCGATCGGCAACGACCGGCTCGACGCTCGCATCGACACTGCCGGCGGCTCGGCTGCCGTGCTCGCCGCCACCGGCACTGGTACTCCCACGGGCACAGAAATCGTCATCTACGTCGCACACCTCTCGATCGTGCTCGACTACTTCATCGTGATCGACACGCTCTAGAGCCCATCCAAAAGTGATCCGGGCTCTACGGGTTGGGGCCGGGGTAGGGAACAATGACGCGGCGAAGCCGAGCACCGAATTAGATCGTGACGTCGGGTGGCGGTACGACCGCGCGCATCAACCGGCTGACCGCGCGGCCCTTGTAGTCGAGCGGCACGATCACGCGAAACGTAGAGCCCTTGCCGACGTCGGAGTCGAGCTCGACGCGTGCGCCGAGCAGATCGGTGAGCTTCGCGACGAGCGCCAGGCCGAGGCCAACGCCTCCGTAGCCCTTCGTGTCGGACTCGCCGTCGCCCTGGCGGAACGGCTCGAAGATCCGCTCGCGATCCTCGCGCGCGATGCCGATGCCCGTGTCCGCGACCTCGAGCACGACCTCGGCTTGGCCGCTGCGCTCGTAGGCACGCACGGTGACCTTGCCGCCCTCGGGCGTGAACTTGACCGCGTTGGACACGAGGTTGACGAGCACGTGCGCGAGCCAGCGACCGTCGGACTGCACGAATGGCAGCTCGGGCGGGACATCGCCAACGAGCGTGATCTTCTTGGTCCCGATCATCCATGTGACCGACGCGAGGACGCGCTCGACGAGCTCCGCGACATCGACCGACGTTGGTCGCGCCTCGATCCTGTTGGCTTCGGCGCGCGCGAGGTTGAGCACATCATCGACCAGGCCGAGCAGAGATTGCGCGCTGCGTTTGATCGACGCGCATGCCTCTTTCTGCTTGTCGGTGACGGGGCCGTAGACGCCAGCTGCGATCACGTCGGCGAGCCCCTGGACGCCGTGGATCGGCGTACGCAGCTCGTGAGTCATCGACGCGACGAACTGGCTGCGCTGCGTGTTCGCCTGCATCAGCTGCGCGGTTCTGGCCTCGAGGTCGCGCTCCTTGGTCCTCAGCTCGCGCAGGGTGGCGGCCGAGAAGTAACCCGGAACACCGACGACAAAGATGCAGTAGAACACCGCCGTGAACGTGTAGCCCGGCGACGGCAGATGGCCTGGTGCGCCAGGGATGCTGGTGGGGGGCAGCACACCGGTCGCCATCAACGCCATCATCGTTGCGAAGCTGAGCACGATGCCGCAGATCGCGAGCCACGTGACACCGACGTTGGACAGCAACGCGACCGCCGAGATCACGACGACGTAAGTCGCGATCAGCGGGCTGTAGGGACCACCCGTGAAGTAGATCGCGCCGGTGAGCAACAGCACGTCGGAGGTGGAGTTGATAGCCTGCGTCACGAACACGGCGCGGTCGCGGACGATCGCGAGCCAGGCGACCGAGTTCGTGAGGACCTTTGTCGAGATCAGACCGACGAACGCCCAGCGCCATGGCGTGAGCTCGAACATCGACGCTGCGCCCGCTAGCAGCGCGAATCCGACCGCGAGCGCGTACCCGGTGTAGACACCAAACCGCAGCTTGGAGCGGTTCGCGGGCGCGAGCGCTTCGGCGATAAAGGCCGGCTGCTTCACACTTCGCCGAGGAGCTGGCGGACCTGCGCGAGCAGATGCACGAGATCGAACGGTTTCGTCAGATAGCCGTCTGCAAGGGCGCCCAGCTGCACGGTGCGCGTCGACTGATCGCTATCGGTGTAGACGGCGCTCATCAACATCACGGGCGTGTTGGTGCCACGGCTCTTCATCTCGCGGACGAGCTCGAAGCCGTTCTTGCGCGGGAGCTGCACGTCCACGAGGCAGAGGTCCGGTGCCATCTTGTCGAACTGCTCGATGCCTTCGGGACCCGTTGCAGCCGCAATGGTTTCGTAGCCATTGGCTGCCAAGAAGTCCATCAGGATCATCTGATTGACCGGATCGTCCTCGACAACGAGGATCTTCTTCACGTCCCCACCCTAGCACGCCGGCTAGCTGAACCGGTTCGACGGCACGGGGCCACCCGCCCACAGGCGTGACCGGCGTCCCGGTGCGCGGGGCCAGACGGCCGCGACCAGGGCATCCCAGCGCGGGGTGTCATCGAGCGCCGTCTCGTCGGCATCGAGCCCGGCGCCGTTGAGGATCTCCGCAGCGATGACTTCGGGGTCCCGGGTGTCGGGGGGCTCGCGCAAGACCTCGTCGCTGTCTTCGGCGGTGGTCAGCTTCTCGCCCCACGCCGCGACCAGCGACTCGTAGAGTATCGTCGTGACGTCGGGAGCGACGGCGGCGTCGTGCGTCCACGGCGTGGCAT
>JAYVWH010000425.1:0-12412 GCA_043786265.1 Kofleriaceae bacterium
TCGCCGACGGCCCAATCTTGTCTTGGTTCTCGCGTCAACTTCCTTCATGCAGGCGTTTGTCGTCGGACAAACGACTCGTTTCTGCGAAGGTAGGGCTAGTGCCGCGTACCGTCGGCGCCGACTTCCCACGTCATGCCGGCGTACATCAGCTTCTCGAGCTCGCCCGGGCCTTCCTTCTGGATCGCTTCTGCGATCTGCGCGTTCGCGAGCTGATCGTAGGTCGGCTTGTCGTGGCGATACAGCACGCCCATCGGGATCGGGAAGTCCGGCAGCACGAGCTGCGACAGCAGATTCGCGTACGACGCAGAGCCGCGCTCGGTGTGCACGAGCAGCTGCGACGTATCACTGTCGACGACATCGACGATCTCGGGAACCATGCCGGCGCCGAGCTTGATGCCCTTGGTGCCGCCTGCGAACACGAGCGGCTTGCCCTCGACGAGTGCGATCTGCTTCCCGGCGGGATCGTCCTTGACCCCTTCCCACACACCGTCGTTGAACACGGGGCAGTTCTGCAACAGCTCGATGAAGACCGCACCCTTGTGCTTGTAGGCCTCCTCGAGGATCTTGCCCAACAGCTTGGCATCGGTGTCCGCCGCGCGCGCGACGAACGTGGCGCCGACGCTGAGTGCAAACGTGACCGGGTTGAGCGGGAAGTCGATCGAGCCGCCCGGCGTCGACGGTGCACGCGTACCCATCACGCTGGTCGGCGAGTACTGGCCCTTCGTCAGTCCGTAGATCTGGTTATTGAACAACATGATCTTGAGATCGATGTTGCGGCGCAGCGCGTGGATCATGTGATTGCCACCGATCGACAAGCCATCGCCGTCGCCAGTGATCACCCACACGTCGAGCTCGGGGCGCGTCATCTTGAGGCCGCTCGCGATCGCCGGCGCACGGCCGTGGATCGTGTGGAAGCCGTAGGTGTTCATGTAGTACGGGAACCGGCTCGAACAACCGATGCCGGAGATGAACACGGTGTTCTCGCGCTTGATGCCGAGGTTAGCGAGAGTGCGCTGGACCGTCGCGAGGATCGCGTAGTCACCGCACCCGGGGCACCAGCGAACGTCCTGGTCGGACTCGAGGTCCTTCTTGCTGAGCTTGAGCTTGACTGCTTCAGACATGGTTGCCTCTAGGCGTTCGCGCGGGGTTGAGAAGAAGGGGTGGCGCTCGGCGGACTCTCGAGCTGCTGGTCGATGGCGGCGATGATCTCGCGGACCTTGAACGGCATGCCCTGGATCTTGTTGAGACCGATCGCGTTGATGAGGAACTTGTTGCGAATGACCGCGCGCAGCTGACCCATGTTGAGCTCGGCGACGATCACGTGCTTGAAGTTGTGGATGATCTTCTCGAGGCCGGGCTCGAGCGGCGCCAGCCATCGCACGTGCGCGTGACTGACCTTCTTGCCCTGTGCGGACAATGTCGTCTGCGCCTGGCGCAGCGCACCGTAGGTGCCGCCCCAGCCGATCACGAGCACGTCACCGGACTCAGCGCCGGCGAGATCGAGCTCGCCGATATCCTGGGCGACGCGATCAACCTTGGCCTGCCGGGTGAGCGTCTGCTTCTCGTGGTTCTCGGGCGCGTACGAGATGTTGCCCGTCAGCGCGTCCTTCTCGATGCCGCCGATGCGGTGCTCGAGACCCGGCGTGCCCGGCGTGACCCACGCGCGTGCGAGCGTCCGCTCGTCGCGCTGGTAGATGAAGTAGCCCGTCGGATCGGTGCGGTGCATGACATCGAACCGCGGCAGCGAGGAGAGATTTGGCAACGGCCACGGCTCGGAGCCGTTCGCGATGTAGCCGTCCGACAGCAAGATCACCGGCGTCATGTAGCGCGTGGCGATCTTCACCGCCTCGATCGCGCAGTAGAACGTGTCACCAGGCGACTTCGCCGCAAGCACGGGCAGCGGCGACTCGCCGTTGCGACCGTACAGCGACTGCAACAGATCGCTCTGCTCCGTCTTCGTCGGCAGGCCCGTGGACGGACCGCCGCGCTGGATGTTGAGGATGACTACGGGCAGCTCGGTCATCACACCAAGGCCCATCGCTTCGCCCTTGAGCGCGATGCCCGGGCCCGACGATGCAGTGACCGCGATCGAGCCGCCAAACGCCGCACCGAGCGCAGCGCCCATCGCGGCGATCTCGTCCTCGGCCTGGAACGTCATCGTGCCGAAGTTCTTGTACTTCGCGAGCGAGTGAAGGATCGACGACGCGGGCGTGATCGGATAGCCCGAGTAGAACAGCTTCTTGCCCGCGAGCTCCGCGCCGACGACGAGGCCAAGTGCGATGGCTTCGTTGCCCGTGATGTTGCGGTACACGCCCGGCGCGAACACGGCAGGCGGAACCTTGTAGACGGTCTGAAACACCTCGGCAGTCTCGCCGTAGTGGTAGCCAGCCTTGAAGACCTTGACGTTCGCGTCGCCGTAGCCCGGCTTCTTCGCGAACTGCTGGTGGATGCGGCGAATCTCCGCCTCGACCTCGCGGCCGTACATCCAGAACACGAGACCGAGCGCGAAGAAGTTCTTGCTGCGACCTTTCTCCTTGTTCGTCAGCTCCGAATCGTCGAGCGCGGTCATCGTGAGATGCGAGATGTCGACGGCGTGGACCTTGTACTTGTCGAGCGATCCGTCCTCGAGCGGGTTCGAAGCGTAGCTGGCCTTCTTGAGGTTCGCCTCGCTGAACGCGCCGGTGTTGACGACCAGCGTGCCACCCTCGATCAAATCCTTGAGGTTCGTCTGGAGCCCCGCGGGGTTCATCGCGACGAGCACATCGGGCGCATCACCAGGCGTGTGAATCTCGGACGACGAGAAGTGCAGCTGGAATCCCGACACGCCGAACAAGCTGCCGGCCGGTGCGCGAATCTCGGCGGGGAAGTCGGGGAACGTCGAGATGTCGTTGCCAGCTTCCGCAGCCGCCTTCGCGAACTCGCTGCCCGTGAGCTGCATGCCATCGCCGGAGTCGCCGACGAAGCGAATCACGACGCGTTCCACAGACTTGATTTCCATACCGGCGCGGACCTTACCAGCACGGCGCCGCAAACCCAACAGATCTAGGGGTAGCCGCTAGCGCAACGATTCCATCCGCTTAGGGGTTCTTTGGGCCCGGCGCGGTGAGCACGATCACCGACGACAACGACGCACTCGCGCCGTCGGATACGACCGAGTAGGTGCCGATGATCAGGTCATCGGTGAGCGGGATTGTCGTCTGCTGCTTCGTCGTGCCCTGATCGACGCGGCACTCGAGCACCTTGTCGACCGTCGTCACGCGACGCCACGCGACCAATGTCCGCGGCATCAGCGGATCGCTGGTGACGTTCGTGATCGTCTCCGCGCCGCCGACCTCGTGCGCGACCAGCTCCTCGCCGCTGGCGCCCCTGCGCAGCGTGCACGTGAGCCCGACGTTGACGCCGTCACCATCGATCGCGATCGCGAGTGCACCGCCGGTGAGATCGCTCGACGTAGCCCGCGCGGCAACGATCAGCCCGTCGCCCGACTCGCCGCGCTTGACCTCCCAGCGTGCGCCGCCTTGCGCGTGCAGTTCGTCGCTGTCGACCGTCCAGCCGGTGCCGGTGAACGCATTCACCTGGTCGGGCGACGCCCACGTGTAGAACGCGCCAACTTGATCTCCGGCGAGACCCGGCCGGTAGTCGCACGCATCGCCGACGCCGTCCTCGAACGCATGCACGGCGACCTCGGTCGTGTCGGCCTGCGCAAGGTTCTCGACGGTCGGACAGTTGTCGCAGACGTCGCCGATCAGGTCGCCATCCTCGTCGTGCTGGTCCGCGTTGCGCTTGCTCGCGCAGTTGTCAGCCGCATTGGCAATCCCATCGCCGTCGACGTCGTTTGGATCCGCATCAGGCAGCGCTGGCTCCCCGTCACAGGCGACGAGCAGGCAACACACGGAAGCGACGCGCAGCACGCTCGTAGCGTAGCGCCGAAACGCCGAAACGCCGAAACGCCCAAACGCCCAAACGCCCAAACGAGAGACGGCGCCTCCCTCAGAGACGCCGTGTCGCGCTACAGACCGAGCGGTGTTCTACTGCTGCGGCGGCGGCGACCCAGGCTTCGCAGCTTTGAACTGCTTCTCGCCCGTGGCCATGATCACCTTGTCGTAGTAATCAGCCTGACCGTTGGAGGCCTTGAGCTTCTCGTCGATCATCTGCTTGAAGCTCTCCTTCGGCAGCGCGCCACCCACGTGGGTGCCGTTGACGAAGAACGTCGGGGTCGAGTTGACCTTGAACTTCGACAGCTCGGCCGCGTCGTTCGCGACCATCTGCTTGCAGTCACCGGCGATGTCGGCCTTGTACTTGTCCATGTTGAGTCCCGCCTCCTTGGCGAAGGACTCGATGCTGGCGTCATCCATCTTGTGGGCCTTGAAGCCCTTCTCCCAGTAGATGGCCTTGTACTTGGCGAACTTGCCCTGCTTACCGGCCGCGCAGCCGGCGAGGTGGGCATTGGTGATCTGCGGATGCACGACCATATTCTTGAACACGACGCGAACCTTGCCGTCGTATTCCTTCACGAGCTCTTCGAGGGCCAAACTGACCCTCTCGCAGTACGGTCAAGCAAAGTCCCAGGCTTCCACAATTGTGACGGCGGCTCCCGTCGCGGGGCCTTCAACCAGGCCACCTGCAATGTTCGCCGCGATATCGACGGCGAACATCGCGGTCGGATCGGGCTCTTCGGCCTGCTGCTGCTGCTGCTGCTGCTTCTGCTGGCCGTAGACCTTCTGCAGGAACTCGAGCGACTCGGCGTACTTGGCGTTCGTCTCTTCCAGCTTCTTCACGCGGGCAGCGAGGTCTCCCCCGCCACCGCCGGCGCCATCGAGCTTGGAGTCATTCTGGCAGCCCGCAAACAGGGCAGCGCCGAGCAGCACACACGCGAGCGACTTCATGGGGGGCACGATGCCGGGAAAAACCGGCCGTGACAAGGGGGCATTCCCCATGCAACAAACCTTCTCGCTGTGCGGCAGACCTGGTGGATTCTGTTCGGCCTTATTGGCTGCGGCGATGACGGCACGAACGCGGTGCAAGATGCCCCGTCGGGCCAGATGGATGTCCCGGAGCAGCAGTGTCTGGCCCAGGGAGCGGTCGGCACGTTCTACCGGCGTCCGCCCAGCCCCAAGCTGATCGCGGGCAGCCACACGTTCGTGGACGGCAAGCTCGACACCGCGATCGCCGATCCCAATCTGCTGTGGGATGGGACGACCTGGCACCTCTACTACATGTCTCCGCACGGGATGACGTTCAACCCGGCCGGGCCAATGGTGATCCGCCACGCGACGAGCGCCGATCTAGCCACGTGGACCTTTGATGATGCACCGTCGTTCACGGTGACAGCGTCGGGCTGGGACAAGGGGAACACCGAGACGCCCTCGGTCGTTTACAACCCGAACGCTCCGGCCGACCGCAAGTTCATGCTGTTCTACAGCGGCGCCGGGCAAGCGTTCCCGCACGCGGGCTACGGCTTCGCCGACTATGCGATCGGCGCTGCGATCTCGCCCGATGGGCACACGTTCACGCGCGTTGGCACCGACGGCAAGATCCTCGACGCAGCGCAGGTCTATCCGGGCTCGCTCGATGGTGTCGTCGCAGATCCCGACGTCATCCTCGTCGGAACCACGTATCACATGTGGTTCTCGAGCTATGGATGCAGCGGAACGGACTGCGCGACCGTGGACGCGTACGGCACCTCGCACGCGACCTCTACCGACGGCATCGCGTGGACGGTGCAAGAGGCGCCGGTGCGCAGCCTGCTCAAGATGTCGTCGATGCTCAACACCGGTTACGGCCAGCCCTCGGTCGTCTACGACGAGCCGCACTGCCGCTACGAGCTGTGGATGGCCGATCAAACCGACACGAGCGCGCAGACCGTGAAGTTCAACAACATGACGGGCGTGTTCCACGCATCCTCGACGAACGGCACCAGCTGGACGCCGGACTTCAACCTGCGCGACCTGACGTGGGACTCCAGCTCGAGCGGTGAGCACCTCGGCCTGCTCACCGGCGCAGATGTCGCGCAGAAGGGAACCGGCCGGTACATGGTCTACGTCGGGTTCGATGACCAGAACGTACCGAGCGGATCTTACTTGCCGACCGCCAGTAGCTTTGTTGCGGGTGTGATGACCCTTAACCTTGCTACACGCGACGCTGCGCCCTAACTCACCGACGACGGAACAATGATTGCGCGTGGGTCGGGATCGCGATATCCGCGCCCCATCCTAATGAAGACTCGCTTAGTTATCGTCACGATGTTTGCCGCGGCGGCATGTGCCGAGCCCGCGAAAGAAGATGCGAAGGGACAGGTCGACGAGAGCGCGCCTCCGTCGTCGCCCCTTCAACTCGGCAAGGCGGATGCGTCGAGCAAGACCGTCGCCGTCGACGTGCAGTCCGTCCACCCGTACACCAACGGTCTGAGCCGCACGTACAGCGTGCCGCTCACCGCGCTGCCGTCGTGCGCACAGAACGCGCGTCTGCACTTCAAAGTTCTACGCACGGAGGCCGGCTACGACTACGTCACGGTGCCCGCGACCGGTGAGTCGTTCGACGGCATCCACGACGACACGTGGACCGAGTGGTTCCCGATCTCAGCGACGACCGCAAAGGTGAAGCTCGCCAGCGATGGCTCGATCACGCGCCACGGGTTCGAGATCGACTCCGTCGAGTGGGATGGCCAGCCCGCCGGTTGCCCGCTCGTTCGCCCGGCGCCCTGCGGTGCGGGCACCGTCGACATCCAGCACGTCCCCGGCGCCTGCGAGTGCCCGGTGCTCCCCGTCTGCCAGGACATCAATACTGTAGATGTCGCTCACCACGTGTGGCGCGGCTTCAACAACAACACCAAGCGCGCGCATGGCGCGACCGCGACCTATACGCACCCGGGTCCGGCAGATGGTCCGCAGACCGACAGCCTCGGTACCGTCGACACCGTCGCGCTCGCCGCGATCGTGCGTCGCGCCGCCGAGCTTGGCTTGCTCCAGGGCGCGGGATACGAGCACACCGCCGCCTCGGGCGACATGAACGACGAGCTCGTGATCGACGCGGGCCCGTATCACGTGTCGTTCATCGCGGGCTCGGCCTCGCACGAGCCGGCCGTGCAGCAGCTGATCACGGACTTCGAGGCGCTGTTCACCTGCGGTAGCGGTGGCGGCTTGACGTGTGGCAGCGGCTACGACTGCGAGCAGGGCTCGTGCGCCCTGGCCCAGGGCTGCATCTGCACCGCACAGTTCGATCCAGTGTGCGCCGTCGGCGGCACCACGTACGGCAACGCCTGCGAGGCTGGCTGCGCCAACGCCGATGTCGTGCACACGGGCGCCTGCGGCATCGCCGGCGATTCGTGCGGCACGATCCGCGGTCTGACCTGTCAGGACGGCTTCAAGTGCCGGTTCGGCGCGTCGCAGTACATGTATCCGTTCCCCGACGCGGGCGGCTCGTGCGTCGCGCAGAACTATTGCGATGCGCCGGTCGACTGCAATGGTCTGCCACACGTCGCCGTGCCGGGTGCATGGGCGTGCAACACGAACGCGTGTGCATGGCAGGCCGGCATCGCGTGGAAGACGACGACGCTGTCGTTCGAGACTGGTCACCCGTACGGCAACAACCAGTCGGTCTGGCGCCAGGTGTACTTGCCGGCCGGTGCGCAATCGTTGCGCCTGCGCCAGACCGGGTTCAAGACCGAGGCGAACTACGACTTCCTCGAGGTGTGGGCGTGGAAGAACGGCGCGTGGACCAAGGTCAAGGCGTTCTCGGGCACGACCGGCCCGGCGCTGACCGACGAGTTTGCGGGTCAGTATTTCTATCTGAAGTTCGTCAGCGACAGCAGCGTCACGGCGACGGGCTTCAGCGTCAGCGCCGAGTACCGCTAACCAGCGCGGCGCAGATCGGTTACGTCGATGTTCGTCGCCGCGAGCTGATGCTCGAAGGCTTCGCCGCCGACGCTGTGCCACTGCTGATACTCGGCTTCGCTGATCGGAAATACCTGCGCGAGCGTGATCGCGGGCGGGCCGACATCGAGCGGCAGCTCGACGCCCCACAGCTTCGGCGACTGCACATAGATGTGCGGTAGTCGCTCGGAGAGCTCACCCGCAGCGACGGCGGCGACGACGTCGCGCACCATGGTGCCGGGCTCGGGGAAGAACGTGTTGTCAGCGAGGTGAAACGCGAGGTTCGCGAGGATCTGCGCGCACGCGTCGGTGTCCACGGTCGAAGCGAGAATCAGCTCGACGCGCGGACGCGCGGCTTCACCCCACTCGTAGTTCGACAAGCCGACGGTGACGTACGTGAACCGCCCGATGTCGGGCATGTTCGGCAGCCGGCCGATCTCGAGATAGCGCGCGTCGTCGGCAGCGTGGTGATAGCGACGTGTCGAGAACGAGCCAAACGCAGCGTGGAGGCGGTCCCCGGCGCGGTTGGAGGTCTGGAGGAGGTTCGCGAATTGCGGCGTTTCGGACGCCATCTTCATCCACGTGGGCTGCAGGCCGATCGACCGGTGCAGGTAGTCCTTCGCAACGACGCGGTTCCCGATCTCGGCATGCGCGAGGGCACCGGCCCACAGCGCGGTGGCACTGCCCGGTGCCAGGCCAATCGCCTGATCGAACGCTGCGGCGGCCTCGTGAGGCTTGCCCATCAACAGTAGCGAGTGGCCGAGGCCCTTCCAGCCGAGCGCGTGGTGAGGAAAGACGTTCACCGCGCGCTCGAACCGCGCCGCCGCCTCCCCGAACCGCTCCGTACGGAAGAGCTCGTCACCTTCGCTGACCAGAGTGTCTGCGGCGGCTTGACTCATGTCCGAGGAGTTAGCACGGCGTTGGTGGGGCCGGGGGTGTGCTATGAGACGGGGCATGAGCGCGGCAGTTGGAGCAGACGTCGAGTCCCTATGTTCCAAGTGTGGTGACGTCTGGCACGTCGTCGTTGCAAAGGTCGGCGAACGAATCGTTCGGGTCCTGTGCAAGCAGTGCGGCGGCCAGCATCGCTACAAGTCGCCGCACGATCAGCCCAAAGAGAAGAGGCAGCCCTCACTGTCGACGCCGAAGCCGCCTCGCGCAGAGAAAGCTCCCGTCGAGCGGTTCGAGCGACCGGCGATCGCGGCCGATCTGTCTCGGCCCGTCCGCCAGTACGCGGCGAGCCTCAAGTACGAGGCTGGCGAGCGTGTCGAGCATCCAACGTTTGGCCAGGGCGTGGTCGAGACTGCCGAGCCCGGCAAGGTCACCGTGTTCTTCGCCGTTGGCCGCCGCGTCCTCGCGCAGAGCAAGGAAGGCGCGATCACGGGCGGTAAGCTCGAGAAGCCCAAGCCGTTCGATCACTCGAACGCCGCGGGCGGCAAGCGCGTCGGCGAGCGCTGATGGCCGCGGGTCCCTCGCTTCGCTCGAGCCCGCCGCACGGGAACCTCGGCCCAACCCCTCCACCTTCCCGGCCAATGCCGAGGGCCGTGCCGAGGGCGAAGGTCCGGCTCGGCTGGCTCGGTCCGGTGATCGTCCTGGTCGGCGCCGCGGTTGCAGGACTCGCAATCTGGTTCATGCAGTCGGTGCGTCCGGAAGCGGGCGCCATCATCGACATCGTGCAGATCGACGCGCAGCGCTCCATCGTGTTGCGCGAGGAGCTCAAGAGTGATCGCTCGTTCATCGAGCTGCACGACGGTCCGGAGCTGAAGTGGCAAGCGCTCATCCCGCACTACGCGGGCGCGAAGGGGCGTCCTGCCGTCGCGTGGAGCGATCGCGCGATCACGGTGCGAGTCGAGCGCGGTGGGCGCGCCGAAGTGTTCGCATTCGCGCGCGACACGGCGGCCAAGCTCAGCGCGTATCGAATCGCGGTCGAGCACGAGCCGATCAAGACGCAGCCGCAGGGACCCATCACACTCACGGATCACGACCGCGCCTACGAGCTGGTCGGTGGCCCGGACTGGCACGAGATCGTCGCGGTCGACATCATCAAAGGTGGCGGCGTGTGGAAGGCCGAGCTGGGTCGCGAGCCCGTCACCGCTGCGGGAGTTTCGGCCGGTCAGGTGTGGGTCGAGCAGACCGGGCGCCGGCGCACGTTCGATGCCGTTACAGGCAGCGAAACTACCGAGAACAAAGCACTTAATTAAGCGGATTGACTTCGGATTGTTCCGAAGTCCGATGTAACGGTCCCGTCACGTGGACGCTATACTTTGGTCCTCATGGCTGCCGAACGACCGATCGTAGCGATCGAGGCTACGACCTCCGGAGTCCATCGGCTCGAGATCGTCTCGGAACCGACCGAGCGCACCAAGCGGATCGTCGAGACCTTCGATGTTCAGGGCCGTACCCCACCCGCCCCGCGGGTCGGCGACATCGTCCCGACTGATCTCGGCTCGCCCGAGCTCTACCTCAATCGCGAGCTGACCTATCTCAACTTCTGCTGGCGCGTGCTCAACGAGGCAGCCGACGAGCGCATCCCGCTGCTCGAGCGCATGAAGTTTCTCTCGATCGTGTCGAGCAACATCGACGAGTTCTTTCAGAAGCGCGTCGGCGGTCTCAAGCAGCAGGTCGGTGCGCAGCTGCACTCGGTGACGCACGACGGCCGTACGCCCCAGCAACAGATCGCCGACTCTCTGGAGCTGATCACCAAGCTCGAGCGCCGCAAGGCCGCGATCTTCGAGAAGGTCAAAGAGGAGCTCAAGAACGCAGGCGTGTGGCTCGCCCCGTTCAAGGAGCTCGACGCCCAGCAGAGCACGTGGGTCCGCGAGTACTACGTTCGCAACATCTTCCCGCTGGTCACGCCTCAGGCGATGGACCCGGCGCACCCGTTCCCGTTCGTCTCGAACCTGTCGCTCAACCTGCTCGTGTCGCTCCGCTACGAGCACGACAGCGAGTCGCTACTCGCGCGCGTGAAGGTCCCTATCGGCGGCGGCCTGTCGCGGTTCGTGCGGATCGGCTCGTCGCGGACGTTTGTCGATCTGGCCGATGTGATGGCGAACAACCTCGACCTGTTGTTCCCCGGCATGGAGGTCGAAGCGTGCGCGCTGTTCCGTGTCACGCGTAACGCGATCACGGAGCGCGACGAGGAAGAGGCCGACGATCTGCTCGAGATGATCGAGATCGAGATGCGCAAGCGCAAGTTCGCGCCGGTCGTGCGTCTCCAAGTAGTCCGCGAGATGGCGCCGGTCCTGCGCGGCCGCATCGCCGCGGAGCTCGGCCTCGACGAAGAACAGGACGTGTTCGAGGCCGTCGGCATGCTCGGCCAGCGCGACCTCATGGAGATCGCGCAGCTCGACATTCCCGAGCTGCGCGATACAGCGCACGCACCTGCACAGCCGGTCGACTTTCTGACCGACGGCAACATCTTCCACGCGATCCGCGATGCGAAGAACATGATGGTCCATCACCCCTACGAGTCGTTTCAGGCGTCCGTCGAGCGGTTCTTCCGCGAAGCGGCCGACGACCCGAAGGTGCGCGCGATCAAGACCACGCTGTACCGCACGTCAAAGGACAGCGGCGTGATCAAGCACCTCGTGCGCGCCGCTCAGAACGGCAAGCAGGTCGCGGTCGTCCTCGAGCTCAAGGCGCGGTTCGACGAGGAAGCGAACATTCGTTGGGCATCGCGAATGGAGCGCGCTGGTATCCACGTGACGTACGGAGTCGTCGGGCTCAAGACGCACACGAAGATAACGCTCGTCGTGCGCCACGACTTCGACGGGCTGCGCCGCTACGCGCACGTGGCGACCGGCAACTACCACTCCGGCACGGCACGCCTCTACACCGACCTCGGTCTGTTCACGTGCGACGACGGCATCGGCAAGGACCTCACGGAGCTGTTCAACTACCTGACGACCGGCTACAAGCCGCGCCGCAAGTACCAGAAGCTGCTCGTCGCGCCGAAGCAGCTCAAGAGCCAGTTGCTCGAGAAGATCGAGCGAGAGATCGCGCTCGTCGGTCAGGGCGAGCGTGGCCACATCCAGTGGAAGCTCAACGCGATCGAGGATGTCGACATCGTGCGCGCGCTCTATCGCGCGTCGCAGCGCGGCGTCACGATCGATCTGATCGTGCGTGACACGTGCCGGTTGCGGCCGGGACTCGATGGTGTGTCGTCGTCGATCAAGGTCGTCAGCATCCTCGGTCGGTTCCTCGAGCACGCGCGCATCTACTACTTTCACAATGGTGGTCGCGCGGAGTACTACCTCGGTTCAGCCGACGCGATGCAGCGCAACCTGGAGAAGCGCGTCGAGGTGCTCGTTCCCGTCGAGGATGCGCGCCTGCAATCCGAGCTGCGCTTCATCCTAGACACCCAGCTGTCCGATCAGCGGGGTGCGTGGGACATGCAGTCCGATGGCAGCTACGTCCAGCGCACCGGGCTCAACGCGAAGCACAGCCAGATCCAGATGATCGAGCGCACGGAGCGCCGGCTCAAAGAGGCAACGCGCCTGCGTCGTCGCAAGGTCCAGGCCGGCGGCCGGCGTAAACGTAGCTAG
>JAYVWH010000426.1:0-3600 GCA_043786265.1 Kofleriaceae bacterium
CGATCCGGACATTCGGTTCCAGATGCTGTGGAGCGATCCGTCGACGGCGGACGTCATCCCCGACGACCTCCAGGCCCAGAACGCGCGGTTCCCGTTCGGCAAGAAGCAGTTCGAAGCGTTCATGGCGCGCCTGGGTTGCTCGATGATGGTGCGCGGTCACGAGAAGGTCGATGCGGGGTTCCGCACGATGTACGGAGAGACGTCGTCGCTGTTGTCGCTGTTCTCCGCCGGTGGCGCCGAGAATAACGACCTCCCGGCCGACTCGAGCTATCGCTCGGTGACACCGATGGCGGCGACCATTCGCCTCGAAGGTGGGACCGCTTCGGTCACGCCGTGGCTGATCGACTACAAGCGATTCAACGATCCCAAGAACAACAAGTTCTTCGCCGCGCCGCCCGAGATCGAGCACAAGGTCGGCTGATCCCGCGATGGCGACGTGGACCGTCTACCTGGTCCGCTGCGCTGACCACACGCTGTACTGCGGCATCACAAATGACCTGCCGGCCCGCCTCGCCGCGCATACGGCGGGCAAGGGCGCGAAGTACACGCGGGGGCGTGGCCCGCTCGAGCTGGTCGCGACCCAGCGCACGCGGGACAAGCGGATCGCGCTGCGCATCGAGCACGCGGTCAAGCAGCTGTCGCGGCCGCAGAAGCTCGCGCTCGACAAGGCGCGGTTCGGTGCGATCGCGGCCGTGGCACGCCGTAGGTTGCGCGCGCTCGCTCGGTGACTCGGCACTTGATGCGACGAGCGAGCGGTTCTCGATGCCGTGCTTCGTGCACGCCGGGTGCGAGGTCGATCTGTCGCCGCTGCCGAGCTGCGTCGCGGGGACCGGGCGAGGCCAAATACCCCAGATTGACGGCAGGCGAGCACCTCGAGCAGCGCTTGCGCGAGATCGGGCTGGGCTGACCGACGCCGTCGCAGCCGCGCCGTCGCGGTACGTCAGCGAAGGTGAGCCAGCCACGGTGGTAGGGCACCACTGTCCCGTCGGTGGGGCGTAGGATCGCCCCATGAGTACCGGCGCAAGATCGCTTCTCCGTACTGCTCTGGCGGGGCTCGTGATCGCCGGGCTCGGCGGCACGGCGGTCGCCAACGGTCGCGACCCTTTCATCTCGACGATCAACTTCAGGGCCGGCGACAACACCAAAGTCATGGCCGGCGCGACGTTCGGTCTGTTGCGCTCCGAGGACAACGGTTCGACCTGGCAGTGGTACTGCGAGAAGACGGTCGGCTACGGCGGCACCTACGACCCGGACTACGTGTACGCGAATTCGGCCACGTCGGGGCAGCACTATGTGTTCGCGACGACGTTCGACGGCCTCAAGGTCATGCGCGACGACTGCACGTTCGCCGCGACGCCACCGGGCATGACGTTTGTCACCCACGTCGCGCGCGGTAGTGACGGCGCGATCTACTTCTCTGCTTCCGATCCCAACGACACGAAGATCTACAAGTCGACCGACGAGGGCGTAACGTTCCCGACCTCGGTCTCGCTCCCAAACACGGCCGATGCCTGGTGGCAAACGCTCGAGACCGCGCCGTCGGATTCGCAACGGCTTTACCTCAGCGGCTACCGCCTGCCGAAGAAGTGCACCAGCACCTCGAGCAACCCGGGAACGCTGTGCACGTTGCCGGCCGAGTGTCCGGGCGGCTCCTGCGAGGCGCAAAAAGAATTTCTCCTCTACAAGAGTGTCAACGGCGGCGGCGCTTTCACTGCGCTACCGACCACCGACTTTGCGCCGGTCTCGCAGAACTCCGCGATCGAGATCGTAGGCATCGACCACTCGAATGCGAACATCGTGTACGCGCGCGTGACTCTAGAGAGCTCGACCAGCGGCGACAGCATCTACAAGTCGTCCAACGGCGGCGCCACCTGGACGAAGATCCTGACCAAGAGCTCCAACATCGGTGGACTCGCGTTTCTCGTTCGCTATGACGGCTCGTGCGTCGCGGGCACGCGCGATATCGGCGCGTGGCAGTCAACTGGCTGCAATACGACATGGACCGATCTGACGACCGCACCGCACATCGGGTGCCTCGCCGAGAACACGGCGCACGAAGTGTGGGCGTGCACGCAGAACAACGCGAGTGTGCAGCTGGGAATCACCGCCGACGGCTTCGGCATCATGAAATCGACGGATCTGTCCACGTGGACGGGCGTACTGCGGTTTCAGGACATCCAGGCGCCCGAGACGTGCGCGGCCGGGACGGTTCAGCAAGATCGTTGCGTCGATCGTTACATGGACGAACAGTCACCATGGTGCTGCTTGCTGTCGCAGCTCGGCATTTCTTCGACGGCGGTGGACTGCAATGGTTACATGGCTTGTTTCGGCACGCGGGATTTAGCAATACCGGACGGAAAGCAAACCCCACCGAAGGATTCGTGCCTGGGTTGCGGTGTCGATGGCAAACCTCCCGTCATGCTGACATTGCTCGTCGCTGCACTCCTGCTATTCCGTCGGAGGAAACCAAAGGGGACCTGATGCTGTCTCGGCTCGATCGCCTCGCTTATCACTCGCAGCACATTTCATTTCTGATCAACGCGACCGTGGTAGAGGGCGCTGCTCGCCTCCTCAGCCGCAGCCGGCGGCCCGCGATCGACTCGGTCGTCTTTCAGTCGCTCCAGCGTCGCCGCGGTGAGCAATCCCCAATGTAGTGCCCGACGCGGCCGTGACACCCGATGCGTACGTGTCGCCGCCCACAGATGCAGCTCCGCCCGACACCCCTCAGCATTGATGACCCCTCGGCGGCCCGGTCGGGCTGCGAGACTGATGTAACGTCGAGGGATGTCTGACGACCCGCGCACACGTCTGGACCCCCTGCGCACCGAGCTCGGCGAGATCGATGGAGAGATCCTTGCCTTGGTCGCGCGGCGTCAGGCGGTCGCACAGCGGATCGGTCAGATCAAGCGCGATGCAGGGATCCCTACGCGCGACTATCGCCAGGAGCGCGATGTGGTCGAGCGGGCACGCGCTGCCGCGGTGAAGAACGGCCTGACGGCGACGCTGGGCGAGGAGCTGATCCTCGCGCTGATTCGCGGCTCGCTCACCGTTCAAGAGAAGGACACCGTTGCCGCGAGCGGTGAAGGATCCGGTCGCCGGGTGCTCGTGATCGGCGGGTCCGGACACATGGGGCGATGGTTCGTGCGCTACCTGGCGGCGCAGGGCTTTGCGGTCGAGAGTGCCGACCCGATCGAGCCGCCTGTTCGTCACGACAACATCACCTACCACCGCGACTGGCGCACGCTGACCCTCGACCACGAGATGATCGTCGTCGCGGCACCGATGCCCGCCACCAACGCGATCCTCGAGGACATGGCGAAGTCGCCGCCGAAGGGCATCGTGTTCGACGTCGGTTCGCTCAAGAGTCCGCTGCGTAAAGGCCTCGCGGCTCTCAAGGCCGCAGGTTGTCAGGTGACCAGCGTCCATCCGATGTTTGGTCCCGACACCGAGCTCCTCAGCGGACGTCACGTGATCTTCGTCGACGTCGGTGTGCCGGCTGCCACCGCTGCGGCGCGCGCGCTGTTCGAACCGACGATGGCGACGCTCGTCGAGATGGATCTCGAGAGTCACGATCGCTTGATCGCCTACGTCCTCGGTCTT
>JAYVWH010000427.1:0-8141 GCA_043786265.1 Kofleriaceae bacterium
GCGGCCGAGGACTACGGCTACGAGAGCCTCAAGGACCGCTACGAGGCGAAGAACAACTACATCGACACGCTCGGCGAGGTGAAGCTAGCGCGTGGCGTCGACGATCGGTTCTGGAACGTATTCGGCGATGCGTTCACGGTCTACGGCGACTGCAAGATCAACCTCGGCGCGGTCAACAATCCGCAGCTGATCGCCGCGGTCCTGATGCTCGCCGCGAAGAATCAGAACGATCCGTCGATCATCGATCCGCGGAAGCTGTTCATGCTCGCTGGCGTCGTCGCCAAGGCCAAGCAGATGGGCGAGTCGTTCACGGACGCGAAAGAATTCATCGGATTCGTGAAGGACCCGATGGCATCGCTGACCGCGCTCGCGAGCACCGGCGGCATGGCGGGCGGCGCGGCGGGTAACGCGCTCACCAGCGGCCTCGGCCTGCCGCCCGGCGAGAAGATCGGGATGGAGCTCGACGAGAAGCTGCTCAACCAGATCGTCACGTTCGAGGCTCGCCGCACCTATCGCGTCGAGGCCTACGGCGAGATCGATCGCAAGCAGAAGAACGCAGACGGCTCGCCGGTGTTTCCGGCGATTCGTAAGACGATCACGGGCGTGTGGAACACGAAGGTTGTTCCTTCGAATGTCAGGAAGCCGCAGACCTTCAAGGGCGCGTGGCAATTCCTGAGGGAAGACTGACCATGGCGACTCGGATGTTTACAGTCGATCTCGGTGCGTGGAGCGTGAAGCTCGCAATCGCGTCACCTGGAATTCGCGGTGCGGCGATGCTCAACGTCGTCGAACGGATGGTTCCGCAAGGCGACGAGCCCGTCGAGACGCGGATCCGCCAGACGCTGGCTGCGATGGTCCAGGAGCTCGGCCTGCGCGAGGACACCGGATACATCGGCGTCTACGGCGACCAGGTCTTCACCCAGGTGCTCGAGTTCGGCTTCAAGAACCTGCGCCGCGCGGACCTCGACAAGGCCGTCGGCGGCGAGCTCGAGGGCGTGGTGCCGGTCGATCTCGAGGACATGGTCTACTGCTTCGAGCAGCTGCCGCCCGCGGTGGTCGCGACGGGCGAGCCGGCCGACCCGACGCAGCAGCGCGGCCGGGTCGCGGCGCCGGCACAGGGCATGCGCGTCCTGACGTACGCGATGCGCCGTGACCGCGCCGATCACATCATGGATATCGGCGAGAACGCCGGCTTCCATCCGCGTGGCGTGATCGCGTGCGGTGGCGCTGCGGCCAAGCTCGTGTTGCACACGCCGTCGCTCGCCAAAGTCCGTGCCGACGGCCCGGTCGCAGTGATCGATATCGGTCACGACCGCACAGATGTCGTCGTCGTGCAGGCGGGCAAAGCGGTGTTTTCCCGCTCGATCGCACGCGCCGGCAAGCAGGTGACCGAAGCGATCGCCAAGAACTGGAAGCTGCCGTTCGATCGCGCCGAGCAGGCCAAGCACGCCGATGGGTTCATCGCGTCGCAGGCCGAGCCACCGCAGTCTGACGCGTGGGCGCGGATCTCCGGCGTCCTGGTTGGCGAGATGTCGCCGTTCGCACGCGACCTGCGCCAGACGCTCGCGTCGTGCCGCGCGCGCACCGGGTTCACGCCGATCGCGGCGCTGCTCGTCGGTGGCGGCGCGCGCCTCCGCGGTCTCGGTTCGTTCATGACCGAGCAGCTCGCGATTCCGAGCTGGCGGCTGAGCCAGGACGACATCGTCGCGCTCGCGGGGCCGCGTATCGGGGCGCAGACCGCACTGACGCTGCCGATCGATACCGCGGCGATGACCGTCGGCATGGCGTACGACGCCGCCGGTGGCCGCCCGCAGTTCGATCTGCGGTCCGGATCTGCACCGAAGGTCGACCTGTCGTACCTGCGCGCGAAGGCAGTGCCCATGGGCGTCGCGGTGCTCGCGATCGCAGCATTCGCGGCGGGCAGCGCGTACGCCGACCTCTACCGGCTGCGCAAGGCAGAAAAGACGCTGTCGACGCGGCTCGCCAACGAGACCCAGGAGATGTACGGCGCGCCGAAGACGGCGTCGGAAGTGCTGTCGTCGACCGGACCGGCGGGAACCACGACCGCGTCTCCGTTGCCGAAGATGTCGGCCTACGACGTGTTGCTCGAGATCAACGGCAAGATTCCTCCGAAGGAGAAGATCACGCTCGATATCGACAAGCTCGATATCGACGACAAGAAGGTCGACATGAGTGGCTCGGCGAAGACCTCCGAGGAGATCGACCTGCTCGTGTCCGAGCTGAAGGGCATCAAGTGCTTCAAAGAGATCCAGCGTGGATCGACGGAGACCGAGAACAACGTCAAGAAGTTCCGGCTCACCATTCCCACGACGTGCATGTGAGGACGACCCATGTCGGCAATTAGCGAAAAAGCTCGAGACTTCTGGGACCGCATCTCGCCGCGCGAGCGGCGGCTGGTCCTCATCGCAGGGGTCGCGGCACCCATCACGATCGCGATCTGGCTTGGTCTGTCGATCCGCGACGGGCTCGTCGACATGGAAGCGCGCAACCAGAAGACGCGCAAGGCGCTCGCCGTGCTCGTCGATCTTCGCGCGCGTGGCGACGTGCACGCGGCCAAGGGCGACGACGCCGTCTCGATGATGGGCACCGAACCGCTCAGCCTGCCGACCTACCTCGATAACGCGGCGAAGAAGGCGCAGTTCACGCTCAAGTCCACATCGCCGCACCCCGAGGACAAGCGCAACGGCTTCGTCACCAACTCGGTCTCGTGCTCGCTGGACGACCTCACGATCGACCAGCTCAAGACCTTCCTCATGGAAGTCGAGATGGGCAGCAAGGTCGTCGCAGTGACGCACATCGACCTGCGCAAAGATTTCCGCAACAAGGACAAGCTCGACGTCAACCTGGAAGTCTCGACGTACTCCAAGGAGCCGCCGCCAAAGCCCGAAGGTGACGCCGAAGTCGGCTCCGCCAAGAAAGGCACCTGAGCATGGCGCCCCAGCTCCCGTTCCGCATGCCGCAGCTCGGCCCGCGTACACGTACGGTGCTCCGCTACTTCCTGATCACCGTGTTCGCGATCGTCGTGTTCGTGTTCGCGCTGCAGATGACGTTCCCGTACGACCGGGTCAAGGACAAGCTCGTCGACTCGCTCGCCGACAAATACGAGGTCACGATCGGCGGTGTCGAGCGCGGCTTCGTCCCGGGCCGCGTCTACTTCAAGGCCGTCACGCTACGCACGCTGGCGACCAAGCCCGACGATACCGTCACCACGTTCTTCATCAAGGAGCTCGAGCTTGACGCGGGCATCCTGCCGCTGATCGGCGGCACGCTGAAGATGACAGTCAACGCGCAGGTCGGCGCCGGGACATTGGCCGGCTGGGTCGAGGTCGACAAGTTCGGTAAGGGTGATGTTCGCGCCGACTTCGTGGGCTCGCACCTCCCCGGTGATGCGCTGCCGATGCGCTCGCTGCTCGGTCTTCCGATCGTCGGCAAGCTGGATTTCAGCATCGCGCTGACGTTGCCGATGGAGAAGAGCAAGCTCGGCAAGAAGGGAATCAACTGGCCGAAGGTCCGCGGCACATTCGGGCTCGGCTGCCCGACCGGATGCACCTTCGGTGACGGTGTGACCAAGCTCAAGCCGCTGCTCAAGAACACTCGAAATCAGGTGATGGTCGGCGATGGCATCGACTTCGGAAAAGTATCGATGGAGAACCTCGTCGCGAAGGCATCGATCAAGGGCGGCAAGCTCACGCTCGACAAGTTCGATATCAAGTCCAAGGATGGCGAGGTCCATATCGACTTCCAGATGACGCTCGAGAAGGAGCTGGATGAGTCGATGGTCGCCGGCTGCTTGCGGTTCAAGGGCTCCGAGGAGCTGATGAAGCGCGAGCCCAAGACGTTCGCGGCGATCCAGACCACCGGTGCCGAGCTGCGCGGTGATGGTCTGTTTCACATTCGCCTCACCGACCGGTTCAAGGACATGAAGCGCCTCAACCAGGAGTGCGGTCCAAACGCGAACTCCAACGGCAACGGCGAGAACTTCAACACCAACAGTGGCAAGCCCGAGCGCCCGAACCTGACCATCCAGCACGATGACAGCGGACGCGGCTCTGCGATCGTTGCCCCGTCGCCGACTCCGATGGACAACCCCACCACGCACGACGCGGGCGTCAACGCGGTGACCGGCGGTCCGCCGCCAACACCAACACCGACACCGACGCCGGCGCCCAATACCCAACCGGACGGTTCCGCGCCAGCGATGTCGAACGAGCCGCCGCGCGAGCGCGCGGGCCAGCAGGAGCGAGTCGAGCGACCCGAGCCGCCCGCGGGCTCGGCAGGCAGCGGCACCACACCTCCGCCGGAGTAGGTGCGCACCTGGAGGTGGTAGCAACCCCCCCGTTCGTCGGAAGCGTTGATACAGTGGGCGCATGTCGCTGCCGCTGATGGTCGTGAGTTGTTTGCTCGTGGCCGGTTGTCTGCAGCCGGGTTCGGTCGTCTGCGGCAACGACCGCGTATGTCCAAGCACGCATCTCTGCGATGAGGAGCACCACCTCTGTGTGCTTCCGGATCAGCTGACTGCATGCGAAGCCAAGGTGCAGAACGAGCCGTGCAGCACGGCCACGGTCTCTGACGGCGCGTGCTTCGAGGGCGTGTGCCTGTCGGCCGGGTGCGCGAACTCGGTGATCGAGCCCGGCGAAGTCTGCGACGACGGCAACACCGCGAACGGCGATGGCTGTTCGGCGGACTGCACCTCCGACGAGACCTGCGGCAACGGCATCACCGATCCGGCAACGGGTGAAGGCTGCGACGATGGCAATGCGATCGATACGGATGGCTGCCACACCAACTGCAGCGCTCCCGTGTGTGGCGATGGAATCGTTGACACGCAGTACGGCGAGAGCTGCGATGCAGGAACAGCGAACTCGCTCGCGAGCAACGCTGCGTGCCGCCCAAACTGCCAGCCCGCACGCTGCGGTGACGGCGTGAAAGATCCAATGCGGGGCGAGATCTGCGATGACGGGAATCTCGCCGCGCTCGACGGCTGCACGCCGGACTGTCTGTCCAACGAGACCTGCCGCAACGGTTACTTCGATTACCTCGCGGGAGAGTTGTGCGACGACGCGAATGCGATGGAGGGCGATGGGTGCTCGCCGGAGTGCCGGCTCGAGCAGCCGATGTGGGCTCGTCACGAGCAGGATGCTCCAGGGGCGCGCATGGTCCCGGCGCTCGCATACGATCCTGTGCGTGATCGCGTGGTCATGTTCGGGGGCGGGCACTCGAGCGCGGCGCCCGACAACGTCACGTGGGAGCTCGCGGGTGACACGTGGATTCGCCGCTATCCGGCGCGCAGCCCCCCGGGGCGCGTCGGCGGCGCGATGGCCTACGACGCATCGCGCGGCGTGATGGTGCTGTTTGGCGGCTATAACAATAATGACACCTGGGAATGGGACGGCACGAACTGGTCCCTCGCCGTGCCGGCTGGGCTCGGGCCGCCGGCGCGGATGTATCCGGCGATGGCCTACGACGCTCGCCGTCACCGCGTCGTGATGACCGGTGGTGGCTATGTCGATCTACAGAGCAACTCGTGGACGCTCGACAACAGCGGCACATGGGAATGGGACGGTTCGGCATGGAGCAAGGGTGACTCCGTCGGCGGTCGCGTCGGTCAGGCGATGACGTTCAATCCGGTCTCCGGACACGTCGTCCTCTACGGTCTTTCGCAGAGCAGCGCAGAGGCCGACGCATCACTGCTCGAGTGGGACGGTTCGTCGTGGACCGACATCACGGCCGCCGGGCCGAGTTTGACAGGCGTCAACATGGTGTTCGACCCGACGCTGGGGACGCTGATCCTCGCGGGCGGGTACGGCAACACGACCACGTACAAGCTCACCGCCAGTGGCTGGACCGCGCTCGCCGGAGCCATGCTGCCCGCGCGCGGCTTCACCGGGTTGGTCGCACGCACGACGCGCGGCGATCTGTTCGCGTTCGGCGGCGGCGCCGACTATCTCGAGTTTCCGTCGTCGACGGCGCACTTCGGCGACAGCTGGCATCGCGACGCTGCCGGGTGGTCGGTGCTACCGGTGGCGCCGGCGCTGCCGCCCGCGCACACCGAAGGATCGTGCGCGTATGACGTTGATCGTGGCACCGTGGTCGCGTTTGGTGGCACGCCGAGCAACGGCACCGCGATCCCGAATTCGACCTATCTCCACCGCAACGATCTGTGGACCACGCTCTCGCCCGTGGGCTCGCCGCCGCCGCGTCGCGACAGCGTGATGGCGTACGACGAGGCGCGCAAGCAGACCGTGATGTTCGGCGGCATCGACGGCGGCCTGATCAACTACAACAACGAGACCTGGCTGTTCGATGCAGCGCTCGGAAGCTGGGCGCAGCGGACGCCGAGTCCGGCGCCGTTGCCGCGCCGCTACGCGATGATGGCGTACGACAGCAAGCGCAAGCGCGTGGTGCTGTTCGGAGGAGCTGATGGTGTTGGACCGAGCTCATACTTCGGTGACACCTGGGAGTGGGACGGTACCAACTGGCTCGACAAGGCACCGTCGGTCCATCCGGGAGCGCGAGCCGAGGGAACGATGGCCTTCGATCCGGTGCGTGGCGCGATCGTCCTCTACGGTGGCTATTCCTTCACGGCAGGAGGCTACGTCGACACATGGCAGTGGAACGGGCTCGCGTGGACGCAGCTCACGACCCCCGTGCATCCACGCGGCTCCTACGATATGTCGACGGCTTACGACGCTGCCCGCCAGCGCATCGTGCTGTACGGCGGCCGCGACCCCATGGGGGACTACGACGACACCTGGGAGCTAACGGGCAGCACGTGGACGCGCGCGGACGTGCTCACGCAGATCCCGACAACGCGGAATCGCATGCAGCTCGCTGCCGATCCGGCAGGGCGACAGCTACTGGTGACGGGCGGCGGCGGCCCGACGGCGATCTACTTTGGCGAGACGTGGTCGTTTCGTTATGGCGCGCGCGAGGCGCGTATGGAGTGGTGCCAGGGCGGGCTCGACGGTGATCACGATGGGCTGGCTGGCTGCGCCGATCCGGACTGCTGGGTGGAATGCACGCCGCACTGTCCCCCCGGCGCGATCACGCCGTGTGATCAAACGCAGCCTCGTTGCGGCGACGGCGCGTGCAGCGTCCTCGAATCGAATCGGCTGTGCCCGGCGGACTGCGGAGTACCGGCGACCGCGTGCGGCGACTGGGTGTGCGATCAGACCGAGACGGCGACCACGTGCCCGGGAGACTGTCCATGAGGTTCGAGTGGTGACCGATGCGGGACGGTCGCCCGTCTACGGGGTCGCGCGGAGCTAAGGTCCGAGCCCGACCCACTCGGCGCCGTCGACGCTGATCTCTTTCTTCCAGATCGGAACGCGATCCTTGAGGCGATCGATCATCGCGCGACACGCCGTGAACGCTTCGGCCCGGTGCGGCGCAGCGGCCGCGATCACCACGGCGATGTCGCCGATCGCGAGATTGCCGACACGATGCTCCACCGCGATTCGCGCGCCTGCGACCTCGGCCTCGATCTCGTCGCACAGCTGCGTCATGACTTTGACGGCCATCGGCGCATAGGCCTCGTACTCGAGATGGTCGATCGTCGTGCCGTGGCTATGCAGCCGCACCATCCCGGTGAACGTCACGATGCCGCCCATGCCGGGGCTGCCGACCGCGGCAATGCAGCGATCGAGCGAGAGCACCTGACCGCTGAGCACGACGTGGCGATCGGCGCCGCCTGCAACGGGCGGGATCAACGCGAGCTCGTCGCCCGCGTGGATGACGTGATCGTTATCGACAAACTCCTGGTTCACGGCCACCCGGAACCGGCCACGCAGCTGCGCGATTGCGGGGTGGAGCGCCGCCAGCGTGTCGATCGCGAAGGCCACCGTTGCTCCCTCCGGAAGGTCGATCTCGTCCTCGTCCTTACGCAGTCGCTCGCGGAACACGGCGAAGTAAAGGACCTGGACTCTCATGTCCTCGTTTTTACATGAGTAGGTGAAGGTACGCACGAGCTAGCGGACACGTGTAGATGCCCGGCGAGCCAGGAAGAATCGGTCTCCTCATCCAGTAAGATGGGGAAGCCCAATGGCCGGAGATTCGGATACCCAGGGGACGGACGATCCACGCGCGAAAACCGCGAAAGGTGGGGCGCCCAAAAAGCCAAA